>JAHDFW010000047.1 GCA_020627945.1 Cytophagales bacterium | reverse complement strand
TCTATTTAAACATTCTTCGTAATCCTAAATTCAGAGAAAAATCGCCTGTTCCAAAACCTGACCCTACCCTGACAAACATGACCCATGAAGGATTCACTTGATATTTGGCTCTATGATCTTTCCAACCGGTTCCTAACTCTAGAAAATAAGTATTAGACCTTCTTCCCGCTTGATCAATATTGCTATCATTCTTGTAAAAATCTAATTGATTGTATTGGCGACCAATTCTTATGCTGGTAAAATCATAACCCGAATGAATTCTGTAGCCCACATATACAGGCAATGAAGCTACACCAAATGCTCTACTGTTCTTACGATCATATGCTAACGGCGATAGATAAAACTCAGCACCTAGTTCAAATTTACGGCCCACCATTAACCCTACCCCTCCTCCTGGGTTTAGAAGGACACTCCCTGTTGAAAAACGGTTAAGTTGATCCGCCTTTAATGCTCTATTTCTACTGTAAAAATCAATTCCTAACGAATAATAATAGTCCACGGTCTTAGGAAACATCTTCTTCCATTCATTACGTTTTACAATCCCAATAATATTTGTATCTGAGGTTATATCATTTACATGTTTAATCGCTCCTTTTGAAAAATACATTGGAACGTCCTTTTTAATCATTTGTTCAACCTGATCCTCTTTATTTTTCTTTAACAACTGAATAAACTGTTTTCCATTACTTTTAGCCTGTAACTTATCTCTTTCTTCAAACTTGATTGCCCCATTATCCCTTAAATAACTTGAAATATTTGGATAAAACTCTTCTGAAAATTGATCAAGAGGTAAACATGCACGATCATTTAAAGTACAGGTGGAAAGATCATTCACCTTAGCGCCATATTTCAGTAACAATTTTACTTTTTCCAAATACACTGTATCCTCGATTTTTATTCCATATCTATCATAGGTACGAATTTTATGAATCAGATTAGGATCTGCACCAATCTCAAGCAAATTCTCCACTTGTTCTATGGGCAAATCAAAAAATCGTTTTGATAAGCATTTAGTGGTGAGATATCTTACTCGTTCAGGATCTGAAATCCACTTTTTTTCAACTACATGGCTTACAACCTCATAATTATTCTCAAAACAATATTCATTCTTTTCACTAAATCTTGGTTGGATTTCCAGAGAATCCGCAATAAAATCAATTACCACCATTGCGTGATTACAGATCGCGATATCAAATATATTATCTCCATTACGTGCGACATCATATGGATCTAAACCTAACCTTAGAAGTGTTTTCACTTCACCAAATTGGCGCTCATTATCTAAATAATATCCAAAAGGCCCTCTTCCTGACAGATCTTTAAGAGTTACATTGATTCCTAATTTTTTCAATTGGTTCGAATAGATTTCTAAATCTTCATAACTAAAGTTTTTCACCACCGAAAAAAGAACACTTTGACCACTTTTATCCAACTGATTTATATCCAGACCTGCATCGACAAGTTTTTGCGTTATGGTCATCAAATTTTTCAAATTTCTGGATGAGTAATAATGATCAACAATATGATGCAAAACGCCTTTCCCATCATTATCTGTAATATTAACGTTCGCACCGTTTTCTAGTAAATAATCAAACACCTCAACATGCTGAGAACCAACTCTCATCAGCATTATTATTCCATTTTCATCTGTTGCATTAATCGGGTAATCCAACTTTTGAAGCATTATATTTAAAAACTTAACATCTCCGCTCTCCACGATAGTCCGGAACAACAACTCTTTATTCTGTAATCTCTTAACTCTATCTGGGTAATCATCGAGTAACATTCTTAAAACCCTGTAGTTTTTATCATCTTTAATTTCACCTATCAACCAATTAAAATCAGTATCTGGCTTGATAAGTTCTTTTAATATTTTGTAATTATTGAAATGTATTGCTCTACTTTGCACAAAATTAGATTGATACCCCAAGGTATCCACTAAAAACGCATAAGCGTCTGGATGCCGTATTAAAAAATTCGCATCTTTCTTAAAAGCGTACTCAGCATATTCTTGCATCCCTACCTCTTGGATACTAACTTCATTCTGCAACAGCAACTTTTCTACCATTCTAAGTTTGCCTGATTCAAATAAATCTGAATATAAGTCACGGTAAGAACCATCATACTTAATCAAAGCTTCAATTATTTTCGAATTACCACCTTTCGCTGCAGACTGCATTATTGATTTACACACAGTAGATGGTCCTGTTATATCAAAGATACCAAGAGTGAGAATCTCCACAATCACAGCACCAAAACTATTATTACCATCAGTTTTATAACAATAATTCGCGTTAGGGTCTGCTCCTTGTTTCAATAATTTTTCGACAGTCGTTAGATTATTATTCTTAACAGCAAAATATAATTTATCGTTAAGTTCTTTAGCCTTCGAATCTTGACCTACTACATTAATAGGAAGTAATAAAGCAATAAACAACATTGAAACAAGACATGTTTTTAATCTGCCTAAATTGCCATACGCAAATATTTCACCGAATTTCAATAATAAACAATCCATAAATGTTTGGCGCATAAATCTTTCCAAGTCTCTGTTTACGAGAAAATGACGAAAGGGTTCTGTTTTTTTTAACTGCCTTATACCTCTAAACATATTAATCCTACTTCTTCGATTTTAGAATCGAAAACGCTTAAAAATAAGATTTTGAACTAATCGATTGTATAATTAGGACGGTAAGTCTTACATTTATCCTATGAACGAAGAAAACATAAATAATCTACGTGAAGCGCTGAAATTATCCCCAAATAATATTCCGTTAAGAATGTTATTGGCTGATTCTCTTTTTCAGGCCAATCGGTTGGATGAAGCAGAGACGGAATACACTTTGTTGGTTAAAAATACCAATGAAATTAAAGCAAAAGTTGGGTTGGCCAAAGTTTATTATGCTAAGGAGAACTACTCCGCATGCAACGTAATTCTGGAAGAAGCAATAGATTCTGGACATCATGATTTGGATGCTCTTATTATGTATGCCAAAGGAATGCTTAAAGAAGATAATGTAGAACGTGCTCTTGAAATATATCAAAACATACTTACTGAAAACCCGGGGTTCATTGACGAAGATTTGGATAGTCAATTAAGAGTTCGATCTTCTGCTTCGGAAGATGATTCGGAGAACCTAGATGATTTTGATTTACGCTTTCTTCAAAAACCTACCATCAATTTTGGAAATGTTGGCGGCATGGAAGCTGTTAAAAAGGAAATTGACTTAAAAATCATCCGCCCTATCTTACACCCTGAATTATATCAGGCTTACGGTAAAAAAATTGGAGGAGGAATCCTATTGTATGGACCTCCAGGATGTGGTAAAACTTATATTGCAAAAGCTACAGCAGGACAAATCAATGCTAAATTCATAAATGTTGGTCTTAATGACATTCTTGACATGTGGATTGGAAGTAGTGAGAAAAACTTACATGAAATTTTTGAGCTAGCTAGAAGAAATACTCCATGTGTATTATTTATTGATGAGATAGATGCATTAGGAGCCAGTCGTTCGGACATGAAACAATCAGCGGGCCGACAAGTAATTAACCAATTCTTACAGGAACTCGACGGAATTAACTCTAATAATGAAGGAGTATTAGTACTTGGTGCTACAAATACTCCTTGGAACCTTGACCCTGCTTTTAGACGTCCAGGAAGATTTGATCGAATTGTTTTTGTTCCACCTCCAGATCCAGACACGAGAGAAGCAATACTTAAACTCAAATTACAAGACAAACCAGTTGAGTCTGTTGATTATGGAAAAATTGCAAAAAACTCTAAGCACTTTTCTGGAGCCGATATTGATGCAATAATAGACATTGCAATAGAATTAAAATTGGAAGAGTCTTTTAAAGATGGAATTCCAAAACCACTAAATACCAAAGACTTTATTAAAGCATTAAAAAAGCATAAGCCAAGTACTCAAGAATGGTTTGCTACGGCTAAAAATTTCGCAATGTTCTCTAATGAATCTGGCCTTTACGATGATATTCTGGATTATCTAAACATTAAAAAATAAGGACCATGGAAGAATTATTGTCACGTGCTCAACTTCTGATAGAACAGAAAAAGTATAAGGAAGCTGAAAAAATCCTAAAGTCTTTATTAAGTCAAGATCCAAACAACGTCTGGGGGCTCCTATTTTTGGGTGAAGTCTATCTTCAAGAAGATCAGAATGAACTAGCACTTAAAGTTGTAAATAATGCTATCGGAATTGCTCCGGATGAAGCTCACTTATTTCATTTGAGATCTCGGGTTCACATGCAGCTTGAAAAGACATCCTTAGCAATCCAAGATGTGCAAATGGCCATAAAAAAGGAGCCGTATAATGCAGATTTTATGGCTACTTTGGGACATTATAAATTATTAGAGAAAGAGTTTAAAAGCGCTCTAGAATGGTCTAATCGCGCGCTACAGTTGGACGCTGAGAATATTATTGCTTTAAATACCCGAAGTACTGCTCTTCTTAAACTAGATCAGAAAGAAGAGTCTTATAAAACCATTAAAGGTGCATTACGTGAAGACCCTAATAATCCCTACACACATGCCAATCATGGATGGGGGCTTTTGGAGCAGGGAGAACACAAAAAGGCTCGCGAACATTTCTTGGAGGCCCTGAAAGTTAAACCAGACTACGCTTATGCTAAAGCTGGCATGCAAGAGGCTATTAAAGCTTCCAATATCTTTTATCGTTGGTTTCTTAAGTATGCATTTTTCATGTCTAACTTGAGTAGTAAATATCAATGGGCAGTAATTATTGGGATTTATTTATTAGTCAAAGCCTTGAGTTTCGTAAACGAGTCTTATCCTGCGTTAAGCCCAATTCTACTTCCAGTAATAATATTATTGGGCATATTTGCCTTCTCTACTTGGATCATGAATCCTATAGGTAATTTATTTCTACGATTTAATAAATACGGCTCCATCTTACTAGATCGTCATGAAAAAATTAGTTCAGTGGCTGTAGGTGTTTTTGGCCTAATTAGCATTATTGGATTCGCGGCATATTTCGCACTAAGTTCCGAATTATACCTTCTAACAGGATTCTATGGGCTCACAATGATGATTCCTGCTGGAAGAATGTTTCATAAAGCTACAATCAAACATTTATTTCTTTTAGCTGCTATTGCTCTTGGTGCCTATGGTGCGTTTGTATTATATACGGGATTCTCAGGTACCGAAATTACAGGAGGTCAATTAGATATTTATATATATGGCCTATTGGGGTTTCAGATTGCTTCAAACTTCTTGTCAATTCATCGTTAAACTAGCGTCTTAATGAAAACCAAAATATTGATAATTTCTGTTCTAATGACTAGTATGCTTTATTCGTGCCGCGGCGGTTGGGAATGCCAATGTACTGGAGGAGCTGGAGGAGACTATACGAAAATAGAATCATCGGATCTTTCTGCAAAAAAAGCGGAGGAATGGTGCGATGATATTGAATCTAGCGTAACTGGCAATGAATGTATATTAGTTGAACTTGAATTTAAGTAACTATAATGAAAGCTCTTGAAATTATTAACTACATTGGATTGATTGGGTCCTTTACTCTTGCAATTTCTGGTTCAATGAAAGCAATGGATCAAAAGTTTGATCCTTTTGGTGTATTCATAATAGCTTTTGTAACAGCTGTAGGAGGAGGAACATTGCGCGATATTCTGTTAACCGACAAAGCAGTCTTTTGGATCGAAAATACAACTTTCATCTATTTGATTATTGCTGGCAGTATCACTGCGATGATTCTTCGTAATCGGCTTTTCAAACTGTATAAAATTCTACTTTTATTCGATACCATTGGGCTTGGCATCTACACCATAATAGGTGTTCAAGTTGGAATCAATTACGAACTAAGTCCTATCATATGCATTATTCTGGGTATTTTAACAGGATCATTTGGAGGTGTACTACGAGATATTTTAGTTAATGAAGTTCCCGTTATCTTCCACAAAGAAATTTATGCAACTGCCAGTATACTCGGTGGAGTACTTTACCTAATCTTGCTTCAATTCAACCTAATGACCTCGTTGCCTGAATTAATTTCGATCTTGTTTATTATTGCATTGAGAATCATCATCATTAAGTTAAATCTGAAACTCCCAAATGTATTCTTCAAAGAAGAAACAGACATCCGTAAATCGAAAACTGATTGATAAATTGACATTAGAAGTGAAATTCAAGGATTAAACGCTTCAGTACTAGCAACCATTAGTTATCGTTCGATAAGAGACCAAAACCAACATGCAAAGAACGTTCGAAAGCCTTTCTATATGCTTGTTTAACACATTTAATTGAATTCGATCGACAAATTAACCCTTTCGGTCTAATTTAATGTACACTAGGCAATCAGTCTAGTTGTAACTATTACATTTGTTCTGTTAACCAATACTAAAACACAAAAACAATGAAAGAATTTAAGAAGTTTATTAGCAAAGGTAACGTAATGGAGATGGCTGTCGGTTTGATCATGGCTACCTACTTTGGCGTTATTATTAAGTCGTTAGTTAATGACATTATCATGCCTCCAATCGGAATGATTTTAGGTAATGTGGATTTCAACGATCTTAAAATCGTACTTCAACAAGCTAAAGAAGCTGTAGCAGAAGGTGAAGAAGCTACTGCTGAAGTTGCTATCAAGTATGGAGCGTTCCTTAACCACATTGTCACTTTTATAATTGTTGCTTTTGCAATCTTTATGGTTGTTAAAATGTACAACAAAATGAAAGAGCGTATGGAGAAGAAGGAAGAGGAAGCACCAGCTGCACCACCAGCACCTTCTAAAGAAGAAGTATTGCTTGGTGAGATCAGAGATTTGTTAAAAGATCAAAAGTAAGAGTTAAATAATCTAAACATATACGAGTCCCACGTGTAATTTATTTTCACGTTGTTTTGCAGAACTAAAGTGGGATTCTAAAAAACAAAACCAGTTGAAGAGATTTCAACTGGTTTTTTTATTGCTTAAATATTTGATTTCGAATTAGATTTGACCATTCTCAGGCTCTCCATCTCCTCCTATTCGATTACCAATTTCTTTATCCAAGTGATATAGGCTATGACGATCTGTCCCCATAAGCTTAAATAAATCCAAAATTGATCTAAACGACTTCTCCTCTTCATGTTGTTCCGCTACATACCACTGTAAGAAGTTATGCGTGGAATGATCTCTTTCTTTAAGGCAAAGATCTACAAGGTTATTTATGGCTTCAGTCACCTTTTGTTCGTTTTCCAACGTCGCGATAAAAAGCTTTTCTAATGACTCATGGTCATCATTTTTCACTTTTACATTTGGAGCTAATGCTCTTCCACCTGCATCATTGATATAGGTAAAAAGTCTCAACATGTGATCTCTTTCTTCCGCAGATTGTGCGTAAAGAAACTGTGCACTATTCTCGTATCCATTGGCGTCGGCCCATGAAGCCATAGCCAAATATGTAAATGAACTTTCCGCTTCAAGCTGGATTTGCTTGTTTAGGGCTTTTTCAATTTTAGCTGTTAACATTCTATTAATACTCTTTATAATTTGATTGGTTCAAAATTAAACATTCGCCATCAAAAAATGATTCAGATGCGACACGAATGTAGAGTAAATAACGGTATTTTTATTGTATATTGCTAATGGCTTCTGCGATTCTCCAAGAAGCTTTTCCATCCCATAAAGGAGGCACTTCTCCCTTCTTATAACTGCCATCTAAAATCGAATCAATAGTACTCAACACCTTTTCAACATCGAGATTTAATAAAGTATTGGTACCTAATGTTAGAGTACTTGGACGCTCTGTATTTGGACGCAACGTTATACATGGAACGGTAAGATATGTTGTCTCCTCTTGAATTCCACCACTATCGGTAAGACAGAAAGCTGAATTCTTAATAAGGTGCTGAAACTCCAAATAACCCATTGGAGGTGCAAGAGTAATATTGGGATTTCCTTCTACCCTTTCTATTAAACCAAATTTTTCAAGGTTCTTTCTGGTTCTAGGATGAATTGGAAAAACAATTTTCAGTTTCTTAGTTACCGAATCGAAAATGCTAATCATTTTCAGCAATTCTTCTTTTACATCCACAGTTGCGGGCCTATGCATAGTTACTAAGCAGTATTTTCCTTTCTCAACACCTAACTCTTCTGCTACTTTCGAGGCATCAATTTCTTCTCTGAATGCATAAAGAGTATCGATCATGGTATTTCCAACAAAAAACACATTATCACCATGATCTCGTCTTTCGTCTTTTAGGTTATCCAAACCACTTTGTTCGGTTACGAAATAGTAATCTGTAATTTCATCCGTTAAAATTCGATTAATCTCTTCCGGCATACTTCTATCACGACTACGTAAACCACTTTCTATATGTGCGATTTTCTTACCTAATTTATATGCAGTAAACGCCGCCGAAAAAGTAGAGTTAACGTCTCCAACTACACAAACTAAATCTGGATTAACCTCGTTGATTACATTCTGTAAACCAGTTGTAATGTCTGCTTGTTGCTCAATTACAGAATTGGTACTAGGCGTGAATTGAAATTGAGGTTTAGGTATTTGAAGCTGTTCAAAAAACACCTGACTCATATTCTTATCAAAATGCTGTCCTGTATGAACCATAACATGTTCAATACCATATTCTTCAAACGCTTTATGAAATTGTGTAATCTTAATAAAGTTAGGACGTGTGCCAACTACAGTTAATACTTTACGAATACTCATCTCGATTTTGGTTAATTAGTAACGTTTCGAAATTACTAAATATATACTGCTAACCAATTATAGTCGATGAAAAGGCTATTAACTTCGTTGCTTTTTCAAAGTCTTATTCATCAAAAAAGGGGCTTAACGCCCCTTTCTTTTTATGAATCACAAATTTTGTGCGTCATTATGAAACTTCTAATTATAACCTATAATAAAACTTAGATTCTCTATTGATATTGTACCGAGTTGTAATATTTCTTTTTTTGCTTACCAGCCCTAGTCTGGCAATCTGGCTTTTTACTACAACTAGCTGCTAAAAACAGCATAAACCCCACTCCAAAAATTAATACGTATACTTTTTTCATACCCCAAAATAATTAATTTAAAACCCTACTCTGTATCTTTGTACGCTTATCAAGTAAAAAGGTTACCAAGAATCAATATTTCCATGGCTGAAAATTTTACTCCTATACAGGAACTAGGTGAATTCGGACTCATAAATTCGATACAACAGAGCGTTAAACAATTCCTTCCTTCTACAATAAAAGGCATTGGAGACGATTGCGCTGTTATTGAAAAAAATGAAGAAGAGTTTTGGGTAGTATCTACGGACACAATGTGCGAGGCGGTTCATTTTGATTTACGATATGTTCCACTAAAACATCTGGGATATAAAGCTTTATCAACAGCCATTTCCGACATAGCTGCTATGAACGGAATCCCATCTCAAGTTTTAGTAAGTCTTGCTTTAAGTTCTCGCTTCACTAAAGAAGCAGTTGATGAACTTTATGAAGGAATGAATCATGCATGTGAGAATTATAAGGTTGACCTGGTTGGAGGTGATACTACTTCTTCTCAGTCTGGACTTATGATTTCTGTTACGGTAATAGGAAGCGTAAAAAAGGAGAAAATTGCTTATAGAAGTACGGCTAAAAAGGGAGATCTAGTTTGTGTAACTGGTGATTTTGGGGCAGCATATCTTGGATTACACCTTTTAGAACGTGAAAAACAGGCATTTTTGGAGAATGATAAAATGCAGCCAAAATTGGGAACCCATTCCTACTTACTTCAAAGACAACTAAAACCAGAAGCTCGTACGGATGCTATTTTTGAATTAGAAGATTTGGGAATAGTACCTACTTCTATGATCGATGTATCAGATGGTTTGGCTTCGGAAATAATGCACTTGGCTACTCAATCTAATTTGGGGGCACAGCTGTATGAGGAGAAAATTCCGATTGCAAATGAAACATTCAACGCAGGTGTAGATATTTTCAAAATTGATCCGATTACTTGCGCGTTAAATGGTGGTGAAGATTATGAATTGCTCATGACCATTAAACAGGAGGACTTTGATAAAATTGAAAAGCATCCGGAAATCTCAATAATAGGTTTCATGACGGACCCTGATCAAGGTGTAAACCTAATTACCAAACAAGGTAATGTAAAGGAAATTCAGGCACAAGGTTGGCAGCATTTTAAAAAACCAGAAAAAGAGTAATTAAGGTTATTCTGTATGCGAGGTGGATTTTACGATCTTATCTTCAAATTCGTAAAATCCGCCTTGTTTTGTGCAATTCAGTAGCTCTTCGAAACGGTTATCGAATTTACCGTATGATTTCTTAAATTCCTTTAAATCCGGATCATTTACATAAGAAACTATCCCATTAACATTTGCATGTTGCCAAGGTTCAAACCTGTTGAATCCATTTTTCAAAGAATTGTACTGGATAAAACCTGCTCCAATAAGCAGTACTAGCATGGATATCTTAGGAATTCGCATTTTTATTATATCAGTTCTATACATGGTAAAAGCAATCATCGTAATTTGGATTACTGAAAATATGCAATACCTGGATTGCTGGGCAAATCCCAAACCAAATCTGGATCTAAAAACTGCTATCATACATTGCGATCCAATACATAAAATAAATAGTGTATTGACCAATCTACTAGCTCGATCATCTTTTCTATAATTAAACCAAAATGCCCAAAGTATTCCAGCCAATATAAAAGTTCCCAAAAGAAAGTTTTTAGTGTCTCCATTCTGCAATAATGCATCACTGAGTAAAATCAGTACAAACTTTATTTTGTAAAGTGTACTGGTAGCTTCAGTTCGCATCTGAGAATGTGCTGAGTATATGTACAGATAGATTAATCCCAACACCAATGTTATTCCAATCAAAGACCACAAAAATTTTCGGTCTTTTTTCATCCAAGCTAAATAAATCAAGGCTGGTAGTATCAAGATTCCATTTCGCATAGTGGAATAAATCAATACAAATGTCAAAGCCCCTATTACCCAATATTTCCACTTGAACTGGTCTTTGAGACTCAGGTATAATATTAAAATCAAAAAATAAAGACAAATTGTTCCAAACCCTTGTGTTGAAGAAAGGCTGAAAAATGTCATTTCCCAATAAGAGAATTGCAACAGCCAAAAACCAAAGATTAATGTCAGCCACACTTTAAATTCTCTTAATACAAAACGATGAACCAGATAGAAAAATAGAACTAGATTTAAATTCCCAATTAGGATCATGAAGCTAAAATTCACCTTGCCTAACAAACTATATTGCAGTAAAGTTAACGTATGTATAAACCCATAATTATACCCCTTCCAAACAGTTAGATTTTCCCATAAAAAACTGACTCCTTCTTGCTGATAAATACAGAGGTAGTTTAAAACAACTCCAAATTCATCCCAAACAGGTACGTTTTTAACATGATATAAAACGATTCCCAGATAGAAAATTGACGGCAGTAAAAAAGCCACCCAATTCAACAGATGGCTTCTCTCAAACTCTTTATTTTTATCAAAAACTGAAAGCAAGGATCTAGATCATTTATTAAAAGTTCATAGCCTGCTCTAAATCAGCTTTTAGATCCTCTACATCCTCTATTCCAACACTCAAACGAATCAAAGATTCGCTAATCCCCAATTTATCTCGTTCTTCCTTAGGTATGGATGCATGTGTCATGGAGGCAGGATGATTGGTTAATGACTCAACTCCTCCAAGAGACTCGGCCAATGTGAATACCTTCGTGGAAGAAAGAATTCTTTCCGTATCCTTATAGTTATTACCAACCAATGAAAAAGAAATCATTCCTCCAAAGTCACGCATTTGCTTCTTAGCTATTGCATGATTTGGATGATCTTCAAATCCTGGCCAATAAACTTTGTCTACTTTAGGGTGTTCTTTCAAAAATTTCGCAATTACAGCACCGTTTTCACAGGTACGTTGCATTCTTAAATGTAGCGTTTTAATTCCTCTTAACACTAAAAAACAATCTTGAGGTCCTGGAACAGCTCCTACCGCATATTGTGCAAAATACAGTTGATCTGCCAATTCATCATCAACACACACCAAAGCACCCATAATAACATCGGAATGTCCTCCCAAATATTTTGTAACTGAGTGCATCACTATATCGGCACCTAAGTCGATAGGGTTCTGCAAGTATGGTGATGCAAAGGTATTGTCGACTGCCAATCGTACATTATGTTTTTTGGCAATCTTCGAAATCCCTTCAATATCTGCAATGCTCATCATTGGATTGGTAGGAGATTCCATCCAAATAAGTTTCGTATTAGCATTAATAAAAGGTTCTATGTTATCTGGAGAACTCATATCCACAAAGTGAAATTTGATTCCCATATCTTTATAAATCTTATCAAAAAGTCGAAAAGATCCTCCATAGAGATCATTAATAGATACTACTTCATCTCCAGGCTTAAGAATCTTCATTACAGCATCAATTGCTGCTAACCCACTGCCAAAACAAAAACCATGTTTACCATTTTCTAAAGCGGCAATACTATTCTCCAATGCTTCCCTTGTGGGGTTTTGAGATCTTGAATATTCAAATCCCTTATGTCCTCCAGGGTGAGTTTGCACGTAAGTGGAAGTTTGATAAATAGGAGTCATAATTGCTCCAGTTGCCGAATCAGGTTCTACTCCAGCATGAATCGCTTTTGTTGCGAACTTTGCGTTTTTAATGTCCATCTTACAAAAATATAAGAAGCACCATTAAAATCTACTTTTTTGTAATCAAATAATCAAACCTATAATGAGCATATGGCAACTTATCAGGTTGTTTCAAATATTGACCTTTCATACCATGTCGAATTACGACTTCATCTAGTTCTGCAGGACTCCAAAATTTACCCGTTGATTCCCGACTCATCCAGTATTTCAAATAGTACTTTAGCTTACCAATAACACCTGAATACATAGCAGATTGCTTATTTTTCAAAGGGATGTCTCCTATGAGTATCAGGCCATCTTCCTTTAACACCTTATTCAACTTTGATAAAATAGATTCGAATTCACTTACTGAGAAATACTGAATACTAAATAACCAAACAACATGGTCGTAGCTATTCTCCTCGGTATAAAGAGATAAATCAGAGATTTCGGTCCTTTCAAAAGCTACACTATTACTACCATAATGTTCTTTCGCGTAACGAATCAATTCATTTGAAAAGTCCAGTCCTAAACACTGCAGATAGTTAGCTGAAAGTTGGTTTGTAATCCACCCATTACCACAACATAAATCGAGTAATCGCTTATTAGAATTTCCAGATCCAGTAATATTCAGTATTTGTTTTAAATACTGAACATAACCTCCCATAACTTCTTCAGTAAGTGGTATGCCCGAAGCTGTTCTTTGTACTTGCTCAAATACTCCTTGGTCTTTCAAAACCACTGAATTCCAATAGTTTTTCCAATTCATAACCTAAGAGTAAATTGAGCTAAGAATTTTAGTGGTTTTTCAGTTCAAAAAAGAATATAACAACCGCGGAGAAAATAACACCTAAAAACGCTCCCATCACGATATAATTACGAAGTTTTGGCCCTTCGGGGTTTTTATTTCCTTCACTAAATCTTGTAAGATAGCTATATGGAGTTTCTGCCAGAGCCAGAGTCATGGTGTACGACTCAATTTTATCAATTAAGTCAGATTTATTCTTCAATAATTGGCCCGCATTTTCAGCATTTGTCCAGTCAATCGAATTTAATTGAGCAATTTGCTCTTCCATGTACTTTTTAGAATTGCTGTATCGCTTATTCCGCAACTCACTTATATTAAGAGTTGAAGGATGGTTATTTAAATAATATAAGATTCCCTCTTGAAGTTCGTCAATATACTTCAAATTCAAAGTCTTAATTCCGATCGCAACCACCTTAGACTCTTTTGCTGGTTCAGCGGTTAACTTAACAAGCGTTTTAGCCACATCAACATCTACATTCAACTCTTTAGCTAATTGACTAACATTCCCACGTTCCATATGATTGACCAATCCCACCACCAAATAGGAGGTCATCTCTGTTTCAATATAAGATGAATAAATCATAGCATAATTAGAATACACAAATTTCACCCTTTTATGCATAAAATAGCTTCCGCCAATGCACAACGGTAAGCATATTAATATAACCCACTTATATTTCAAAATAGTTCTAATCAACTCCTTTACGAATTGATAGAAATTAATTTCCTGTTGTTCGTTTCCCATTTTTCAAATTTATTATATCCCAAATAAATACAAGCACAAATTTCGCATAATCCACGAAATATCTACTAAATAACTTCGGTTCGTCTATGATTCTGTATAGCCACCTTAGGTGTAATTTATCAAAAATCGGTGGATAATAGTCTGCTTTACCGATTTCTGTTCTAGCTGTTTGATGAAAAAAACCTCCACAAGTAAATGCACTACCTTTAAAATTTAATTCCCTAAGTGCCTTGATTAAATTCTCCTGATGTGGTGTACCCATCCCTATCACAATTAAGTCAATGTTTTGCTCAATTAATATAGAGGCAAGTTCATGCTTTTCACTTTCTTTTAAATAACCATTTCGATATCCGGAAATTTCCAAATTCGGATATAAGGTTTTAATCCTATCTACTGCTTTTTCAATCTCTTCTTGCTTAGAACCCAGTAGAAATGTTCGAAGTTTCTTTGCACTTGCTTCGGCAAACACTTTAGGCGCAACGGAAGTCATATCAAAACTGTTACGTTGACATTTTAGTCCTACCAATTTAAGAAATTGAACCAGAACTATTCCATCAATTAAAACATGGTCAATGCTACTCAAAACATGTTTTTGTTTTCTCAACAACCAATATGAATATGGATTTAAAAAGGTTACAGATTTACCGCCAATTAGCATCTGCTCTTGGTAATCTACCTGGACTTTAGATTTGACAATATTCAGAAAATTATAATTGGTCATGAAGTTTCGCCAACTAAAGGTTCTGGACTAGATTTAACTACCGAATTATTTTTAGTTCCTAAAACCAAGGCTAAAAATACTCCTATATAAAATGGTATAATTTCATACGCATCATAATCCTCTGTAATTGAGGCTGCCAAGATAATCATTAAGGAAGTCCAACCATAAAACTTCAAGTAGTCAAACTTAGTTGCCTTAAAGTAATGTCCAAATTGCTTTAAGTAGCGTATTACCACATACAAATACCCTATGAGAATAAATGATCCTCCTACCAATCCATTTTTAACAAAATATCCAATAAGTGTAGAATGCGAACCAATCGGATAAGGAACTCCAATCAACTCGTGCAATCTGGGTTTTATTCCTAAGCCAAACCAAATGTTGTGCTCCATCATAAACTTAAGAGATCTTTGATAAATAAACATCCGAGTATTGTTGGAACCAGTTCTTATTTCCCATAAAAACGATAGTCCTTCCAAAGAGAAATATAGAACCAAGGGAACAAGACACAGTAAAGCAAACAACATTCTTTTATCCCTAATTATGTCAAGCATCATTAATACTAATGCAAAAACAAAATATAGCCTTGAACCAGACATAAAAATTAAAACAACAGAGGTAATATGTACTAGAAGAGAAAAGGTTCGACTGAAATCTCTACTCTTTAAAATAACATAAACCATATGAACTAGGAGCAATAAAACCCCAGTTGAATTCGGGTAAATCCCCATTACTGTAGTTCGAGGAAATTTTGGTATAAAGTACCAATCCAACTTAGTAAATCTCACTTCTGTAAATTTATTGCGCTCTACTACAGATAAGATTCCTCCATAATCAAGTCCGTTTTTTGTCACAAAAGTATAAGCGCTCCCAACAACAATACAAGTCGCAATTCCCCAATAAACAAACCCAATATATTTCTTAAGGTGCTCCTTATGTTTCGGAGCTGTGGCAACAAAAAAGCCAAAAAACAGCCCGCAGTAAGCTAAAACATTGTGGAGAATTGCAAATAATCTGGCGTATGTAAAAAACTCGTATTGAAAAGATAGTGCAATGGAAAATAACTGAATAAGCAAAAAGACCATGAAAAACCTCATAATCAAATTTGTCCGAATAAGATTATAGATTCCCTTTAATTCCGTAATAAATGCAAAATAGAATGCAGGTAGCAGTAGACCCAACATCCAAATAAACACCTGATATCTAACAAAAAGTCTACTAATCACAACATTACATTCTAGAGAATCTTATCGCCAATTATCAATTCGATCCAAAATACAAATCTACATCCTTATTGGTAATTTCATAACCATTAATAAAATGTCCTTTCTCGACTATTTTTTTTGCCAGCGGATTTCGAACATCAAAAAATCCAACGGTTAACACTTTGTTCATGTCCAAACCTGTTTGATAAATTTCAATTATGGTCGAGGAAATGAAGTTTATTATAAACTTAAACTTACCAAAATCCATTTCTTCAGCAGATATTCCTGCCGGGACTAGTTCGTCCTGTTCATTTAGTAATGAGGATAATTTACTGCTCTTTTCTCTTGGGTGTTGTTTAACGGTAAGAGTAAGATTCTTTTTTCTAATTTCATCAAGAATTATTTTCAACCCATGAATTTCTTCATTCAGCGTACAGTACCCATCTTCGCTCAATGGAGAAGTAAGTAACAACACTTCGGATTTTGGGAAGTAAGTCGGATTTCTAAAAACAGGAATTTCTTGATAATCTACTCCGTTAAGTTTTATAACTTCATCTGGAAATCGTACATACACCTGAGTTAACTTAGGATGCTGACCTAAAGCCCTAAAATAACGATATTTGAAACCCAACAGAATTGGAGTTAACATGTTGTAAATGGAAGCCTTCAAATTATCTGTACCCTCCATTTTACCATAATAACCAAATCCTTCCTCTACTCCAACCAACTTAAAATTTGAGAACTGCTCTTCACATTCCTTAATTAGTAATTGAGTAAAAATATTCTTTTCGCTACCAATAATCAATTCACAACTGTTGTCCTCTATACCTTTAATATTTGGATCTATCTGGTTCTTAAGGTAGGATTTAATCAGAGATCTAATGCGTTTTATCTCACCAATCGGAGATTTAATGACATTACTAAAAACAATGTCACCCATTTCAATGGAAATACATTTAGTGTGTTCCTGCAATATCGGATCCAGTAAAGATAGATTTTGAAGACTATGGTAAATCAAAGTCGGTTTCAGATTCAAACGCTGAGTTCGCTTAAGAATATCTAATTGGCGAGCCTGAAAAGGGGTTAAAACTACTAGAATCTGCAAAATTGAGGTGTGAAATTGAGCGGTAAAATTATAAAAATAATGCTAACTTCGCTATGTTTGCTTTTAAAAGAATGAACCAGCTAGTTGAAAAGTCATATTCCTTTTTTATTGCTCTTTTCAGTGCGGTTCTACTGTTCCCTAATGAGTTTTCAAACATTGCTCTGATTGGGTTGATTGTTACTTTCTTGATAACTAGCTTTTATCACCCTGATAGACTCAAAACAAACCTAAACAATGGTATTTACCTGACAATGGGCATTCTGCTGTTGGTACAAGTATTATCTATTTTGTATTCTTCAGACTTACCTTTTGCACTAAAAAAGATTCAGACACAACTTCCGTTGATAGTTTTTCCGTTATTATTTATTCACAACAATTATTCGGAACGGCAACTAAAAAAGTTCTTTATAATAGGAGTAACCATTACAATCTTAATTACAGTGATCATTGCAACGCATAAAAGCAATTTCATTTACAAAACGCGAGATTGGGAAAACAACTATAAACTTTTCATGTTGGAATATACCTACCAAAGATTTGCTGCAAGGTTTGGAAATCACGCGTTGTATTTAGGTATTTTCGTTACCACATCTACCCTATTTTGCTTTGAGAAACTTAAATCCTCAAAATGGTTTAAGACTTTACTCTTAATAATATTTTTCAACTCCATAATTATTCTATTGCTTAAAACCGCAACAGTTTCTTTATCATACTTTGTTGCTATTGTTATTGGAGTGTTATGCAATACAAATCTGAATAAGAACAGAAACAAGATTATTCTTTCGATACTCTCAGCGGCATTACTTTGTCTTGTGATATTTTTTGTACTAATTAAATTCAGAGTTTATTACGGCAAAACGGATCTTGTAAAACATTACAAACTCTTTTCGATCGCTTTCGTAGGGTTGGCTATCATCTCCTATTTCGTACTAGCACTCAGAGATCTGATCTTTACGAAAAAGATGGTCTCCGCATTAAGTATTCTGCTCGCAGTTTCATTGATTGGAGCAATTTTCTACGCCAAAACCAATACAAATTATCTGAACTACAAGGAAAACTATTCTAACGCCAATGCAAGAATTGGCAACTGGTATAATTCCTTACAAGTTATAAGAACAAATCCTGTAATGGGAGTAGGAATCGGTGATTCACAAAGTTTATTGCTAAAGGAGTATAAGAAAGATAATTGGGAAGTCGGCATGAAAGCACAATACAACGAACACAATCAATTTCTTAGATATTGGTCGACATCTGGAATTATGGGGTTATTGGCTTTTTCATTCTTACTTATCCTTCCAACTATTCTAGCCATTCGTGAAAAAGACTGGTACCTGCTTGGAATAATGTTCTCGTTTTTGTTTTTCTCTTTTACCGAATCTTGGACCATTCGACAAAAAGGGATCTATCTGTTTTGTTACCTACTTACCATTTATGGCATTCAATATCGTGAATTTTTAAGCTTAAGAGCGTTGAAGAATTCTATGTCCAAGTAAAGTTTTCACTAAAAACATAATCGAAAATCCTGCGATTGAAGAAAAAGCTGCCCCGTAAATACCATACCTCGGTATCAGCACCAAATTAGCAACGACATTAACAACTGCGCCTGCAATAGTAATGAACATCACCATCTGATCTTTCTTAAATGCGATTAGAACATAGTGGTATATAAAAGAAATATTAAGCAGTACATTCCCAATCAATAAAAACAGTAAAATACCAGAATAAGACGTGATCTCATCTTTCCCTAAAAAATCTGCAACAAATGGAGTCAATAGGTAAATAACAATTGCTGTGACTAACGATATTCCATATACCTGTTTAGAGAGCTGATTCTTTTCCTTTATCAGTTGTTCTTTATTCCCGATGGCCTTGAGAATTTTGGGATAAAAAATCATTAGAACCGCAGTAAAAATGACTACATGTACTATGTTCGACATTTGGAAATAGAAGGTGTATACTCCAACGGAAGTTCTATCTAACAACGAATCCATCATTAACCTATCGGACAGTTCTATTACCTTATAAGCCAATGTGGAAATAAGGAAAAATACGCTAATTTTAATCCCTTTTTTAACCCATTCATAATCAATAGGATTAGATTCCACCCCTTTGAATCTGCGTCGCAACATGAACAGCCCAAATGCTAAAGCCAACAGATCTCCTCCAAACCAAAACGTATATACCCAGTCCATATGGTAAAGAACTTGTTGATCACCCAAATACCAAATCGCTAATATTGTGAGCACCCAAGATCCTGATTTTAAGAATGCTAAAACACTTGAAATTAATGACTTACCTAGAGCTATAAATAACCTAAACAACTCTTGAGTTATATGCTCAAGTATTAGTACTCCGTAAAAAACTAACATCAGGTTAAACGGAAGTTTTTCTAAATAGAATACTAGAAGAGCTACTGGTAAAAAAATGAGATAACAGCCAAGGGTAAATACAACTTGCCCTCTAATTATAGCGAGCTTCTCTGGATCATCAGCATTAACCAAATCTCGATTAGCATACTGATAAAAATTGAACCCGAGCAAAATCAACCCAAACATGATTATAGTATTGAAAATACCATAATCACCTAGATCTTCCACGGTAAAATATTTTCCGATGTATAAAACTAACAAGAATCTGACACCAACAGAAACTCCTTTCAATCCCATATTGAGAAGCGGAGTAATGTATTTATTCAGATTCATGTAAACAGACTTCTGTAACCATTAATTAGAAAAGTGAGCAAGTTCAAGTGGTGTTCCCCTTTCGATATCAATAAGAGCTTCTTTACCCATTAATTGCTGATAATACTTTGGATGCAATCCCATTCCTGGTCTTAATGATTTCACATTCTCAGCACTAAATGCCTCACCCTTTTTAATATCTTGCGTGGCAAATAATGAGCGCGAAGAACGTTTAGCGCTCTTCATTTTATCTGTTACCACATAGTCGAGGCTTCCCATTGCTTTTTCCGTATCTCTTACTGCCTTAACCATATCTCCAAACTCATCTGGAGTTAATGAGAAATCTTTATCCAATCCATTTCCGTTACGGTCCAAAACAAAATGTTTCTCTATCACCTTTGCCCCCAACATAACTGAAGCAACTGGTACTGTAGTACCTAAAGTATGATCCGACAATCCAACTACGGTCTCATATCGGTCACGGATGTATCTTATATTATTAAGATTTACATCCTCCATTGGCGTCGGATATGCTGATGTACATTTAAGAAGTGCCAAATCTTGCAGTCCTTCTTCCTTACAAGTTTGAACTGCCAAATCTATATCAGAAGGTTCTGCTACACCTGTCGAAATAATTACAGGTTTACCCATTCCAGCAACCTTTCTTATTAACGGTATATCGGTAATTTCGAATGAAGCAATTTTGTACGCAGGTACATTGATCGAAGCAAGTTTATCAACACTATCAATATCAAACGGTGATGAGAAAAAGTCCATTCCAAGATCATGGGTCATTTTCTGCAATTTCTCATGCCATTCCCAAGGAGTGTAACCTTTCTTATAAAGATCATATAATCTCATTCCTGCCCATAAACTATCTTCTCTGGTTTTGAACCAAGGCTTATCGCTATCCAATGTCATAGACTCTGGAGTAAAGGTCTGAACCTTAACGGCATTGGCTCCTGTGTCTCTCATAGCTTCAATGGTACGAAAGGCTAAATCTAAGTCCTGCTCGTGATTGGCAGACAATTCTGCGATGATATATGCCGGATGGTCTTCACCTACCGGAGTTGTATTTATGACAAAATTCTTATTCATTTCAATGTAATCTCTTTTCTATCTTAATCAAACGTAAAATACCCAATTAAATTCCTTCCTAAACCCATTTTAGCATAAACTGCAAATAGCTCATTCGCATTTTCAATGGAAATACTATCCAACAAATTTTCCCACTCAATGCGTGCAAAGTGAACTGATTTGCCTTTAGTCTTATCCATTACATAATTGGTATTTTCATTTAGTAAATTCATATCTATTGGAAAGTCGCAAGTAATTTCAATAGTGCTCCAATCATTTTGTTCAAAGAGCGCCTTAAGCCCTTCAAAATTGAAATATGAAAGATGGTCTGGATATGCAACCCAAAACTCCCTATCAATCCTACCTGTATCCATCAGGTGCTTTTGCAATACTGAGAAATCATTAGGAACTTCAACAATCAATACTCCTTTCGGATTTAATATTTTCTTAAACGCATTTACAAAATATTCAGGGTCAATCACGTGTTCTAAAACATTGTCCAAAATGATCACATCGAAACGATCGCCTTTGCTAGCAAGGTTTTCTATGTTTTCAAAAACATCTCCTTCTTGAACAAGTTCAGCAACATGTGGATTGACCTGACTTGCTGCCATTCTACTAAACTCTAGTCCTTGAACATTAATACCTTCTTCATGGAAATAGTTCAAGATCCACCCTTCACCGCAACCAACATCCAAAATACTTTTACTCTTCAGATCCGTTCCAAAGTGTTTCTCAAGTAAGGCAACTTTTCGCTTTACTCTATTTGAAAAAAATGACTTCTCCGCTTCTGAATAATTCTTTTGGTAATTATTGAATTGCTTATCGTCTGAATAATATTTTTTAGCATAATATTCACTCAACTCATTTTGAGAAGGTTTATTTTCAATTTCACGAAAACCGTATTTATTCGTTATTACGTTTGGCATAATTCCTTTTTTAATCGGTCAGTTGTTATTTAACAGAAATTATAAGTTTAGACTTAGCTTCTTCCAAAGTGTCTAAAACCTGTTGTTTACTATCACCTCCTGCAATTAGGGCTGCAAATCGTCCTACGCTATTCTCCAAATCAGGTATTTCATCACCTACACTCAAGTGAAACTTACACGACTGCATTCCAGATACCTTAAGAGCTTCATCCTCTCCTTTCAACGACTCTATACTTTTGCCAGTTAAATTAGGATAGTCAACGCTGGTAAGTAATTTCACTCCGCTTGCTGCATACCTTTTATTTTCTTGAAGGTCTTCTAACTCAAACTTCTCTCCAAGTGCTAGCAAGATTTGAGCTTTAATCATATCAACTCCACTCAAATTCATCGCCATTTCACGGTTATATCCACCTGGCATTCTTGCCGCAATTTCAATCAGCCTTGGACCTTCTTTGGTAACTATGATTTGTGGATACGCAATTCCATTTTTTAAACCTATAGCTTCTACTGCACCTCGTGCTACTTCCTTTACTGCTTCTGCTTCCTCGTTATTTATGTTTGGAGGTGCAATATGAAGTACCGCAATTCCAAAATGTGGAGATGGAAGCGTATTTCGATCCGCTAACGAGAGAATGTGAGTTTCACCATTCTTTACAATCGCACAAACATTGATCTCTTGACCAGAAATAAACTGATCTAATAAAACTTTATCGTCAGTTGAAAACCTTTTAGCTTCTTCGAAGGCCCATTGAAGCTTATCTCGATCCTCAATTTTATTGGTACCTCTTTGCCCACTTGAATCACTAGGCTTCAAAACCCATGGCCCTGCATGTTGATTGGTAAACTCTTCAACTTCCTCGTAAGTATCAACAAAAACACGAGCAGGCATCGGAACATTGTATTCCTCCATAGCCTTACGCATCGCTCCTTTATTAGTTGATTTTACCGCAGTATCTAGCGTAAATCCTGGCAGTCCAAGTTGTTCACAAACATGTCCCATAACTGGAATCGCAGTTTCTGAACATACGGTCATTACACCATCAATTTGCTCTTTTCTGGCTAACTCAAGATTACCTTTTTTATCATTGGTACTAATGATAAACGAAGCATCAGCTAATGACATTCCAGGCGCTTTAGGGTTGTAATCTGATGTTATAACGAAATACCCCATTTCCTTTGCTATCTGAATAGCGGGTACTTGTTCTACACCTGCTCCAATTATCAATAGTTTTTTTGCCATTCCAAATTCAATTATTCCTTACTGTTAGTTTAGAGCTGTTAGCATTTCATTTACTACCGCAACTACACCATCAGGATTTATTTTTTCATTCAATTCGTGTACAAAGATAGTGTTTTCAAGTCCATTAATTAACGACTGCTCAATTTTATGGGCAATTTCAGACTTTTCCATAATTTGATCGTACGAACCTAACGTCTGGGTATATCCTAATTTTTCTAAATACACGGCGGATTCCTTTTCTCGCTCA
>JAHDFW010000046.1:17026-23472 GCA_020627945.1 Cytophagales bacterium | reverse complement strand
CTTATAATTAGCTATAACCGATTTGTAGGAGGAAGACAAGCCGTGAATTTTACAGCCTTATTAGCTACTCCTGATAATGGAAATGTGATGATTAGAAACACGTTTGAAAATCAATCGCAACGCGGGGTTGTTTTGTCGGAACAGAAGAACTCAATATTTGAGAATAATACTATCTCTTCTAACCTAGCTGGAGCAGGGTTTGTCGCCTTTGAACAACAAGGTGGTCAAGGGTATCGAATAAACAACAATTATCTCAACATCTCGGATGGTTATGGAATTAATGTATTGAACGGGGTTAACACAACAGCGAATAGAGGTAATGTTATAAATAACCAGATTATTGGTCCTTTATATAATTCTATTTCAATTTCATCAACTTCTTATTTAGAGGTACTTCATAATTCAGTTAGTAATACTTCTTCGTCAAATTTAGCAAGCTGTATTAATTCAACTGGAGGAGATAACTGTAGACTGCTGAATAATAATATAGTAGCATTTGATCAAGCCAAAGTATACTCCATTGAGTCGGCTACCTTTAGTGCTGTGGATTACAATAATGTGTACAGCAATGGACCAGCAATTGGTCTTATAGATGCAAGTACATGTACTGAATCAGGTGCAGTATCTGGTAACGATACAGACCCGTCATTTGTAACTTTAGGAACGGCATGTACGGGCGGAGCTACAATATTAGATGCGTCTTATTTCGCAACTTCAGATAATTGCTTAGGTGCTGATATCGAAATACTCATTGATGGTGCGCCAACGCTATCCAATGTTTGTTTTTCTAGTTCAGGCTCACTAACCTCAAGTTTGCCATTTACAACAACCAGTTTGCAAAGTATCGATTCAGATTTAATCCCTGATTTTGTAAATCTTAACTATTCAGTAACATATAGTTATGGTACGTTAGAGAATGATCTTGGAAGTTGGCAGGCTTCTACATCTATGGATCTTAATTCAGTTTCTTTGGATCCAATTTATTTGGATAGTTTAAACGATTTACATCTCTCCGTAACGTCACCAGTTGCACTTATGATAGGTAGCGACCTTACTGCTACAGTCCCTCTTGATATTGATGGAGAGACGCGTGGTACTACTTCATGGGTAGGGTGCGATGAAAGCGCAACAACTCCATTTTATTATTGGGTAGGTGATGCCGGTAACTGGAATGATCCAGCGCATTGGTCAGGTACTTCTGGTGGTGCAGGAGGCAAAGGAGTTCCTCCCGTAACAGGTGAGGTGATATTTGATTTAAACTCTTTATCAGGAAGTGGAATTATTGTTACTCTACCAACAGGCACATGGACGATCAAAACAATTACTTTTAGTGATGTAACCAAGACTCCGGTAATGATTGGTAATGGAGTTCTAATTATTACAAATTAATCTAATAGCCGATTAGAGTTATGAAACGATTAATTTATTTATTAGCCAGTTGTTTACTTAGTGTAACAACATTTGCTCAGCATATGAGTGGAGGGTATTTTCATTCCACTTTTATTTGTAAAGATTCAAGTGTTCGTTTTGTTGGAACCAATACCCATGGTCAAATTGGAGATTTGCCTTTAGAACAAACTGAACCAGCAGCTTCAAGTACGCAAATTAAATTTGTAAAAATACTGGGTGGAGTTAATCATAATGTTGGCTTGGATGCAGAAGGTGTTGTTTATACGTGGGGGGATAACTCTAAACGAGAGATTGGACGTTTGGGGTATGCACAAGATGCTCAATTGCAAGCTTTAGACTTATATGGTATAGTGGATATTGCAGTAGGAGATAATTTTGGAATGGCTCTTCGTAAAGATGGGAGAGTTTTCGTTTGGGGAGATAATACTTCAATGCAACTGGCTAATTCCAATGGATCTTTTATTTCAAAACCAACTATAGTCGAGTCGCTTACCTCCGTAAAAAAAATAGCTGCAGGTCAATCTCATGCCGTAGCGTTGAAATATGATGGGACGATCTGGTCTTGGGGGAATGGAATTAACGGGAAATTGGCGAATGGATTAGACATTTATAAACTGTATGCCGATCCTATCCAAATATCGGGGTTAAGTAATGTTACGGATTTAGCCGTAGGGATTTATCATTCAGCCTTTTTGACAGAAGGTGGCAAGGTGTTTATGGTAGGATATAATGAATTTGGAACTTTAGGAAGCGGAAATTTTATTAACTCCAATTCAGTTGTTGAGGTGCCAAATTTATCAAACATTAAAACGATAGCTTCGGGTGATTATCATATGTTAGCATTGACGCAGGATGGGAAAGTTTTTTGTTGGGGGCAAAATTATTTTGGACAACTTGGTACAGGTGATTTTCAGAATTCGAATATCCCCGTAGATATAGGATTGCAAAATATTACTGAAATAGCGGTAGCCAACTATCATTCCTTCGCATATTCTGATTCCACAGGACTATTTGGCTGGGGTAAAAATGATAAATATCAATTGGGAGATAATTCAAAAATGAATCGTAATAGCCCTGTTTCTATTAACTTAGGATGTCAATTAAGCAATGCAGAATTGAATTGTGAAACGGAGTTAGAAATTATCGCGTCAGAAAAATATTGTTTTGGAGAAAGTATTGAGATGAACGTTTTTGGTTCAGAAGTTTTTGAAATTGATTGGATTTATGACGGTAATGTAATATCAGTGGAAGATAGTATGGAACTTCTAAATCTAACTCCAGGGCAGTATGAAATTCAAGTTGAAGCGAATAAATTGGGATGCAAAAATGCTCTTACACATTCGTTTGAAGTTGTGCCAGAAGTATCATCTAATTTCAGCTATTCCATTTCAAATGATCAAGTATTGGTCGTGAATGAATCGAGTGGACAAGATTCAATATTCTGGTATTTAAATGGTGTTTGGATTGGAAGCAATGATACAATGGAATTTGCTCAGTTATCGGAGAATATGAGTATCGAATTAGTTTCTAGTAATGTTTGCGGTAGTGATACCAGTATCAATGAGGTTCTATACAATGGAAATAGTGAAGATATTCATTCTCCTCAGGTGCATATATATCCCAACCCAACAAGTCAATATCTACATGTAGATTTTAGCAAGGTTCAAAATACTCAAGCCATTTATATTTGTGATGTAAATGGAAGAAAGGTGTTGAAATTGGACCATGTTGGTAATAGAAATATTGTGGACTTAAGGCCTTTTTCTTCAGGGACCTACACCCTGCACTTAAATAGTGAAGAAAATATGGTGTTTAAGATTGTTAAGAGATAGAATCTTATTGTAGACACTCTTTCGCAATGATTTTGGAAATAGTCTTAAAATGCCTAAATTCGTAGGTTATTTTACCTGACATTTGACTATCATGAAAAGAGCAATTACTTATACATTAGCTGCAATGCTATCTGTTTGTGTCAATTCTATTTTTGCACAAAACTCGGTAGGAATAGGGACTAACTCACCAAATCCTAATGCTGTATTAGACCTAGTTTCGACAAGTCAAGGAATCCTTGTTCCAAGACTTTCGAGTACTCAAATTGGTTCTATGACCTTAGGAGCAGCTGACGAAGGACTGATGCTATATGATTCCACAAATTTTGAATTTGTTTATTGGGATGGGACAGCATGGGTTTCTTTTGGAGGAGATGATGGAGATTGGCAAGTTAGCGGAGATACTGTTTTCAATGATTTAGATTATGTAGTAGTAGGAGGTGACCCTAGTCTACTTATAACAGGTACGAAAATGTTGGTTTTAGGTGATGGAGAAAGGACTGCTTTATCTGGAAGTTCTGAGGGCAATGGAAATGGAGCTATTGGATTAGCAGGGTTTGCTACAAACTCTAATTCAAATATAGGTGTGTACGGCGAAGCTTTAAGTGGTGCCGCAGGAGATACGAATGTTGCATTTTATGGTCAAGTAACTGGTAATGGGAACGCAGACGTTACGGTCGGAGCTAGAGTAGAGGTTGTCAATAGTGGTCCTTTAGGAATTGGTTATAGTGCATCCGTTGAGGAAGCTGCAGGTGTTACAAATGGTCAATTGAATGGAGGTGAATTTAGCGTTAGCGCAAATGGAACAAATCCATCTGCATTTGGAGTAAGAGGAGAAGCGAATTATATACCAGGTACTGCATCTGGTCAAATGATTGGGGTTTATGGAAGAGCAACTGGAGGGTTAACAAATTACGCAGGTTATTTCGATCAAGGAGATGTATATGTAAATGATCGTCTTGGTATTGGCGTCTCCAATCCAGCTTATGAATTAGATGTAGCGGGTACTGCATTGGTAGATACTTTAAGAGTAAATCATTCTCCAGGTGCAGGTTATATATTACAAGATACTACGGGTACAGGGCAATTAGCATGGGTTTTACCTTCTGGGGGAAATCAATTAGAAGATGGAGATAAAGACACTTACATTCGAGTAGAAGAAACTACAGATGATGATATGATTCGTTTTGGAGTAGGAGGATTTGAAATGTGGAGAATGGAAGGAGCAAGACTTTCTACTATTAATACAGGTAATTCTGTATATATAGGGCAAGGTGCAGGTGCCTTAGATGATTTAACTAATAATAAAAACATAGCAGTTGGTTTTAATGCTTTGAGTTCCAGTGTTATTGGTCAGAATAATACTGCAATTGGTTTTGAGGCATTACTTAACAATACAGCAAATAATAACCATGCTATTGGTATAAGTGCATTAAGAGCGAATACTTCAGGTACTAATAACCTTGGGTTTGGATCTAATGCTTTACAGAAAGTAACAACTGCTAATTTTAATACAGCAATTGGTAATGGAGCATTAGCAAATGATACTGGGAGTTTCAATACAGCCGTTGGGTATTCCAGTTTGGGATCAAACACTGGAGGAGAATATAACACGGTAATAGGTTATTTAGCTGCTTTTGGAAATACCAGCGGTAATAGAAATACTGCATTGGGTTATGCCTCTTTAAATGCTAATTCTACAGGTAGCTTCAATATTGCGGTTGGACATAGTGCATTAGCTCAATCAACTCAAAATCAAAATACAGCCATTGGATATCAGGCAGGTGATGGTTTGACCTCTGGAGGGAATAACACATTTGTTGGTTCTGGAGCGGATGCCAGTGGTGGATTTACAAATGCTACAGCAATTGGAGCAAATACTACAGTCTCGGCAGATAATAGTTTGGTGTTAGGGAATGGGGCTAATGTTGGTATAGGTTCTTCAGCACCAGACGAAAAACTACATGTGGTTGGAAATGCATTAGTTTCGGATACTTTAAAATTACCTACTGGAGCAGCTGCAGGTCGTGTTTTAACTTCGGATGCATCTGGTAATGCTACTTGGCAAGCAGCTTCTGGAACGGATGCTGATTGGACGATTAGTGGTGCTCAAATGTACAATAACACTGCCTCTTCAGTTGGGATAGGGAATAATAATCCTCAAGCTCATTTACATGTTTCGAATTTATTTGGTAATGCTAATTCTATTATCACAACTGCTGCGAGCGGCTTAGGTTCACAAGCTGCTCTTAGTTTGTATACATTTGATGGATATATTGGTACACGCTACAATATTTTTGCTGAAAAAACTGATGGGGTGTCAAATTCAGGTAATTCCGATTTTGCCATGACTAAAGACTTTAGTACTGCAGGTGGTTATTTGAAATTCTTTAGGTATGATAATTCAACCCAAAATGTAATAATTAATGATAGTAAGACAGCTAGTACTAGTTTTGGAAACTTCTTAATAGCGAATGGGAATGTAGGAATAGGTACTTCAAGCCCTAATGCACCTCTTCAATTTGCTAATACTTTTCCTTCTAAGAAAATAGTAATGTATGAAGGAGGTAATAATGACCATCAGTATTATGGGTTTGGTGTATGGGCAAGCGAGTTGAGATATCAAACTGATCAATTTGATGCGGACCATGTATTTTATTCTGCAGTTGATGGATCTAGTTCATTGGAATTGATGAGAATTGAAGGGGGAGGTAACGTTGGTATTGGTGTTACGGCGCCTTCTCAAAAACTGGATGTAGCGGGTACAGCTGAAATTGACTCGTTAAGAATTAACAACAGCTATGCACTTCCAACTTCAGATGGAGGAACTTCCGGACAGGTTTTAACTACGAATGGTGCGGGTATTGTTTCATGGCAATCACCGGCATCAGGTACAAATATTTATAATACAGACGGTACACTTACTGCTAATAGGATTGTCACTCATAATACATTTGATATTGTCCATAGTTTGAATAGTGCAGGGGCAAATTTCCAAGTTAGGAATACTGGAGGTTTCAATGTATTAGATGTGCAAAGCGATGGTGATATTGATTTTGATAATGGTACGATGTTCATGAATGGAACAACTAATCGTGTGGGAATTGGTAATATTTCACCAACTTATATGTTGGAAGTTGGAACAAACCCAACTACCGCTATTAACTTTGAAGTGAATGGTACTTCTTATATGAGAACGAATCAAGC
>JAHDFW010000046.1:0-16926 GCA_020627945.1 Cytophagales bacterium | reverse complement strand
GTTACTTGTATCTTTTTACTCAAGAATGAATTTTGATCCGTTTTTGAAACCAAAGCCATTTCGACGGTTTGTACATTCCAATCTGGTTTAAGTTGTTCTATTAGAATCGCATAAAATAAAAGTTGATTGTAATATGAACCTCCCGGCTTAAGGGAATTTAAAGCATAAAAAATGTTACCTGTTTTGTAGTCCACTAGATTTACGTTCTTGCCATAGAACTCTATTTTATCTATGAAGCCTGTCATACGAATATTATTCCACTTGAGTTGTTGAACATGGAACTCAGTTAGCGCAATCATATTCCACTTCTCATTTTGCGATCCGATATAATCTTTAATCAAAGACAGGATTTCTTCTGGGTCTAAGTCATCGGGACTAAAACGATTTTTCTCTATTTCCGATTTGAAAACCGATTTAAATTCGTTTATCAGCTCCTTCTCTTCTGGAAATAATTTATGTTCCTTATGATATTTAAAAATCCAATCCAGTATGTGATGCACCATTGTCCCGCGAAGCATTGCAGGAGATGGTAAAGAACGTGCTTTTAGAAAGCATTCAAAAAGGAATGCTTTACGACAACTTTTATATCTATTCAAATGAGAAGCGCTAAGCTTATACGTTTTTAAGATCCTTTCAAGTAAAGATCTCTTTTCTTCTTTGTTAGCTCTGATATATCTTTTATAGTTTTCTGAAGGAATAAAAGGAGTTTGCTCGCTATTAGGGAATAATGGTAAGGTCATGCAAAGACTTTTGTTTTGACGAATTAAAAATTACCAATACACCACGCACTGAAGAAATTCTGAATTATTATTCTTTTATATACCACCCTCCATTTTTCTTAAAACGATTGGAAGTGTAATGTTTTTTTGGGTTAAGCAATTTTATTGAAACACCTAACGAACCTATTGTTAAGCCCGTAAAACCTGCAACAACCATATTGTTAGACTTTCTAGTTGAAAAAGTTGTAGGGTTTAAAACAAGATAAGTTGTCGTAAGAAACGATGCTGCGCTTAAAGCAATAAATCCTTTCGCTAATCCAATCCGGCCGGTGTTACTAGTCTGAAAGTAAACAATGTCTCCATTGTCCATATTCAATCGTAAATCACATTCCTGCATTACGCTGCACCGTTTTTGGATTAATGAATCTGTGGATACATCCGAGTCGTGTTTCTCATATTCCTCAAAAAAAACGTTGATACTATATTTCTTATCAACAGCGTCAATTACATACCCTTCGTATACATGATCAGTTATACTATTGCTTGTGTCCCTTAAGTAAAAAGTAAAAAAGTTGGATTGACTCACTAGTTTACTTTTAGTGTCGTTGGTAAGGGTAAACTCCTTTTGACCGAAACTTACAATTTGTAAAATTAAAAATATTGCGAGCAATCCGTATTTTTTCATTTAAGGAATGGTTAGATTTGGGAAAACTTGAATCCTTGAGCAATTTACAAAATAATACATACATAGCTAAGACCTTTTTAGGTTTAGAAGAAGTTTTAGCAAAAGAGATCGAATCCGTAGGAGGAGAAGAGGTCGAAATTCTGAATAGAGCAGTTTCATTTAAAGGTGATAACAGCGTCCTATATCGTGCACATTTGTCTTGCAACACAGCACTACGCTTTCTTAAATCATTCTTTCAATTTTCAGCTACTGATGAGCATGAACTTTACGACGGGATCCAAACCATCGTTTGGGGGGAGTATTTTTCATACATTGATACATTTAAAATTGATACGGTAGTAAATTCTAAATACTTTTCTCACTCGTTATACGTGGCCCACAAAACTAAGGATGCTATAGTAGATCAATTCGGAGAAAAATATGGTAGAAGGCCTAATGTAGATTTGGAGACTCCGAAGTATACCATTAATGTCACCATTAGCGATGATGTGGTCAGAGTTTCTTGGGATTGTACTGGAGATTCGCTACACAAACGTGGTTATCGTGTCGGAACGGGACCTGCTCCAATAAATGAAGTTTTGGCAGCAGGGTTGATCAAGCTTTCTGGATGGAATGGCGAGAAGGAGTTTATAGATCCGATGTGTGGATCGGGAACAATTTTAATTGAGGCAGCCATGATTGCAAGCAATACGTCTCCGAATATTAAAAGGAAGCATTTTGCATTTATGGAATTCGAGGACTTTGATCGAAGAGCTTGGATGAAGATAAAAAATGAGACGAAACGCGGTACCCAAGATCCTGCAAACAAGATAAAAGGATATGATAAATCTTGGAGGTTGTTGGAAGTAGCAACTCAAAATATTCTAGAATCCGGAATGGATGAATATATCTCAATTTCTAAACAAGATTTCTTTGGTGGACAACCTAAGACTGAAGAAGGAGTTTTGTTATTTAACCCTCCTTATGGGGAGCGATTAGATCGAGAAGAGGTTTCTATTGATCAGCTTTATCAGGATATTGGAGATAAATTAAAACAGCACTATCAAGGGTTTGATGTATGGATTATTACCTCTAATTTAGAAGCTCTTAAGCACGTAGGACTTCGCACAAAAAAGCGACACATAATGTATAATGGAGGTAATGAAACCAGATTTGTTCATTATGAAATGTACGAAGGAACCCGAAAAGAGAAATAATATTTCCGTGTATAAACTTTTTCAGTGATTTAGCTGTTGACTAATGGGTAACGATATAAGATTTATGAAAATTGGAATAGTATGCTTTCCAACATTAGGAGGAAGTGGAATTGTAGCAACGGAATTAGGTATGGCTCTAGCTCAAAAGGGGCATGAAATACACTTTATTTCTTACAAACAACCTTACCGTCTTGAAACAATAAATAATAATATCGATTTTCATGAAGTAATAATACCTGATTACCCATTGTTTGAGACACCTCAGTATGTTTTGGCATTGGCAAGTAAACTGGTTGAAGTTATAAAGTTTGAGAAACTTGATCTTGTGCATGTACATTACGCAATTCCAAATGCTAGTGCAGCTTTTTTGGCTAAACAAATTTTAGCAACCGAAGGGATTCAAGTGCCTGTAATCACAACTCTTCATGGTACTGATATTACTCTCGTAGGAAAAGATCCTTCTTATGAGCCTGTTGTAGCTTTTAGCATAAACCAGTCTGAAATGGTGACTTGTGTTTCGGAAAGTCTTAAGCAGGACACTCTGAAATACTTTAATGTTTCTCCAAACAAACAAATTGAAGTGGTTCCTAACTTTTTAAACCTAGATAAGTTTAAAAGAGTTTTTGATCAAGGATTAAGGTCTAAATATGCAGAGGATGACGAAAAGGTTATAATGCACGCATCTAACTTTCGTAAAGTAAAACGTGTTGAAGATGTTATTCGGATTTTTAAGGGGATTCGTGAAAAATTACCAGCCAAATTAATTTTGGTAGGCGATGGACCAAAACGGTCAAGTTTAGAAAAGCTTTGCAGAAGTGAAAATCTATGCGACTATATTCATTTTACTGGTAAAGTGGCTTCCGTAGAAAGAATGTTATCTATTGCTGATTTATTTGTTTTGCCGTCAGAAACCGAAAGTTTTGGTTTGGCCGCGCTTGAAGCTATGGCTTGTGAAGTCCCTGTAATTTCTTCGGATTCAGGAGGGCTTCCAGAAGTTAATGTAAATGGACTTTCGGGCTTTACATTACCAGTTGGAGATGTGGAAGGAATGGTAGAAAAAGCGTTTGAAATCTTTAACAACTATGAATTCTTTAGTAATAGTGCTAAAGAGCAGGCCGAGAATTTTAATATTCTGAATATACTACCTAAATACGAAGAGCTTTACGAGCAAATCGTTTTCAAAGAAGCAGTAAACTAAATCTTTTTAAGCTCCGATCTAAGTTGCTTTAAACAAGCTTTGAATGCTTCATTGGTTCCATTGAAACTGTTTTCAATTACTTTAGTAGCTAGCGTGGTTGAGTTAGCAAGACTATTGGCACTAACTTCTTGAGCAGATTGATTGATATTTGTTTTAAGAATTTCAATAGCATTTTTTAACGCGCTCCACGATTTTTCCGAAACATAAATTTGCTGAGAAATATTGTGGTGGTATTCGTGATTGATTTCCTGTAATAGCTTTTGATGAAACTGAATCAATTCTAATCCAGGCTGATTAGAGCGAATTACCAAATTGTTTGGAGTAAGTCTTTCCATCAACATAATCAGGCGCTCGTATGCTTGAAGTTGTAGTGGATATAAATAATCTGCTCGTTGTTTTTTAAGAGCAACTTCACCTCTCAGTTTTTCACGTTCGATAACGGTTTTTGTGATCAATTGAGTGATTACAAATAAAATCAACGAAGGGATGGTAACTGCTAAAATTAATTCTATGTTTTCCATGAGTGCAAATATGTTGTTTTAAGGTATAAATGTGAAAAAATATTTGTCATTTATACGTTTTATCAATTATGGTATTGGAATACCGTTCTTTTTTATAATCTTTCAAGCTTGATTTGTTACACAAATAAATAAAAAATGTTGAAAGCCATATTTTCTTCCTGGTTATTTGAATACAGGAAAGAGTACTTTTTGAAGGATGTGTTTGGAGGGCTTACGGTTGGAGTGTTGTTGATTCCTCAAGGAATGGCTTATGCAATTTTAGCAGGATTGCCACCCGTTTATGGCCTTTATGCATCTATTGTTCCTGGAATCGTTTATTCACTTTTTGGAACATCACGACATCTTTCAGTAGGGCCTGTAGCGATGGATTCATTGCTTGTTGCATCATTTTTGGGTACACTTGCTCATATTGGTCCAGAATACTACATAGCACTTTCTTTTATGTTAGCAGCTCTCATGGGAGCTGTTCAAGTGATTTTAGGGCTCTTGAGAATGGGTTTTATCGTTAACTTTTTATCAAAACCAGTAATTAGTGGTTTTACATCAGCGGCATCCATAATCATAGGTGCAAGCCAGATTAAATATATTTTAGGAGTCAACCCGGAGGGAGGCAACCTAATACATGACATTTTTCACAACATCTATGAGGTTGTCGATCAATATAATCTGTATGCAATGGGGTTAGGGATTGGATCTATGGTTATTATTTATGCGCTACGTAAATGGTTGCCTAAAATTCCATCTGCTCTCGTAATTGTAGTATTAAGTTCATTAGTTGTCTGGGGAGCAAATTTAGAATCCAATAATATAGATATTGTAGGTGCAATTCCATCAGGACTTCCATCTTTTCAAATCCCCGTTTTTGATATGGATTTATTGCAAGAAATGGTCCCAATGGTACTTACCTTAGCTGTTATTGCTTTTATGGAAGCTATTTCTGTAGCCAAGACGGTAGAAGCCCACCATGATGATTATGAGGTGAATCCAAACAAGGAACTTGTCGCAATTGGGCTTTCTAATCTAATTGGTTCTTTCTTCATGAGCTACCCAATTACAGGAGGTTTTAGCCGTACCGCAGTAAGCGACGCGTCTGGAACAAGAACACCTCTAGCGGCCCTAATTGCAGTTGGTATGGTAGTTTTGACATTACTGTTCTTTACCAGTTGGTTTTATTTTTTACCTAAAGCAGCATTAGCTTCAATTATTATAGTTGCCGTTTCAAGATTGGTTAATATTCAATACCCAAAGGAACTTTGGAAAAGTCGTAGGGTGGAGTTTTGGATGCTCATCGCAACATTTATCTTCACTTTGTTTGTTGGAATTACTTATGGAATTGCAGTTGGAGTAGGATTGTCCTTGATGGTAATGATTTATTTAACTACTAAACCTCACATGGTTGAACTTGGACAGTTAGAAAATACGAATCAATTTAGATGTTTATCAAGGTTCGAAAATGTAATTGTAAGACCAGATGTTCTTATTACTAGATTTGATGCTCAGATGTATTTTGCCAACTCAGGATATTTTAAAGATCAACTGGAAATAATGATCAAAGAGAAAGGGAAAGAGTTGAAACTTATTGTGTTAAGCATGGATAGTGTTAATCTGATTGATAGTAGCGCTATGATTATGTTACGAGAACTTGTTGCGGACCTTAAAGATCATGGTTACGAATTTTATTTCTCAGGTACCATAGGGCCTGTAAGAGATACTTTACATAAATCAGGTTTTACCAAAGAGGTTGGATCAGAAAATTTCTTTATGGATGTGCATTTTGCAATAGATCATTACGATAAAGTAATGGCGGGGGAAATTTCTCATCATGACAGTAAGGCAGTTCAAACCAACCATTAGTCCATGATTGGCATGTTGCGTAGATGCTTTTAAGATTGGAACTATTGTTGTTAATTTGTAGTTAGGAATTTTAAATTGATTAGAACCGATAAGCGGTTGTGTGGTTTACTAAAGAAATAGGGGAATGAAAGTAGAACAATTATATACTGGATGTTTAGCAGAGGCAGCATATTATATCGAATCAGCTGGTGAAGCTATAATAATTGATCCTTTAAGAGACAATCAGGTTTATATCGATAAAGCTGAAAAGGATGGGGCAAAAATTAAATACATTTTTGAAACTCATTTTCACGCTGACTTTGTTTCTGGTCATGTTGATTTGGCTAGAAAAACAGGTGCACAAATAGTTTATGGACCAACTGCTACTGCAGAATATGATTTCATTGAAGCAGAAGATAATCAAGAATTTCAAATTGGAAAAGCTAAGCTTAAGGTGTTGCACACTCCTGGACATACCATGGAGTCTTCAACCTACCTTTTGTTTGATGAAGAAGGAAAAGAACATGCTATTTTCACAGGAGATACTTTGTTTTTGGGAGATGTTGGAAGACCAGATTTGGCGATCAAGTCAGATTTGACAAGAAAGGATTTAGCAGCTATGATGTTCGATTCTTTAAGAAATAGAATCATGGTTTTGCCAGATCATTTAACGGTATATCCTGGGCATGGCGCTGGTTCGGCATGTGGTAAAAATATGAGCTCTGAAACAGTAGGTACGTTAGGAGAGCAAAAGCAGACTAATTATGCGTTGCGTGCTGATATGACTAAAGAGGAATTTATCGAAGAATTATTAGATGGTATTTTACCTCCACCTCAATACTTTCCAAAAAATGCAATGATGAATAAACGAGACATTGTTGGAGTAGATGAAATTGCAGAATATGCAAACACAGGACTAAATGCTGACGAATTTGAATTAAAGGCAAAGTCACTAAATGCGTTGATTTTAGATACACGTAAGCCGAATAACTTTGTTAAAGGTTTTGTGCCAGGTTCTGTTTTTATTGGAATAGATGGAAGTTTTGCAACTTGGGTAGGTACGCTTATCACGGATATTGATCAAAATATATTGGTTGTTGCTGATGAAGGGAGAGAAGAAGAAGTGGTAACTCGATTGGCGCGTGTTGGTTATGACCATGTTAAAGGGTTTTTGAAAGGTGGATTTGATGCTTGGAAGAATTCAGGCAAGACCATAGACACTATTCCTAGTATACCTTCATCTCAATTCGTAACTGAGTTTATAAACAACTCCAAGGAAATGACAGTGTTGGATGTTCGCAAGATAGGTGAATACCAATCAGAGCACGTTGAAGATGCAATAAACGCACCACTTGACTATATCAATAACGAATCAAACGATGCGGTAGATAAAGATACTACTTACCATGTTCATTGTGCAGGAGGTTATCGATCCGTTATTTATGCTTCGATTATGAAGAATAGAGGGTTTGATAAACTGATCAATGTTGAAGGTGGATATCGTGAAATAGGACCTTCTGAGATTCCAACAACCGATTATGTTTGCCCATCGCAATTGAATTAGAAACTATTTATCTATATAAATTAACCCGAACTCACGTTAAATTACTTAAAAGAGTCTGTCTCATAAGTCCGAAAAAAACCTCATTCAGACTTATGATACAGCCTCTTTTTTTGTTTACCTATTATTAGCAATTTACACATCCAAAAATCGTTATATTTGTTCAATGGTTTTAAGTGCAACAAATTTGGTAAAGAGCTATGGCTCAAGAACTGTAGTAAATGATGTTTCTCTTGAGGTGAATCAAGGTGAAATCGTAGGGTTATTAGGGCCCAATGGTGCGGGTAAAACCACATGTTTTTACATGGTGGTAGGTTTGGTTAAGCCAAATTCAGGAAAAGTGTTTTTAGATGAAACTGAAATTACTGCTTTGCCAGTGTACAAAAGAGCACAGCAAGGAGTAGGTTATCTTGCTCAGGAAGCATCCGTCTTTCGGACTCTTACTGTCGAGGAAAATATTTTGGCGGTACTAGAAATGACTTCCCTTTCTAAAAAAGAGCAGAAGGATAAAATGGAAGCTTTACTTGAAGAGTTTAGTCTTACACATGTTCGTAAAAATAAAGGAATGGTATTGTCGGGAGGTGAAAGGCGAAGAACCGAAATTGCACGTGCTTTGGCTGTAGATCCTAAGTTTGTTTTGTTAGACGAACCATTTGCGGGGGTGGACCCTATTGCCGTAGAGGAGATTCAATCGATTGTTGCTAAATTAAAGAATAGAAATATTGGAATCCTAATTACCGATCACAATGTAAATGAGACCTTGTCCATTACGGATAGAGCTTATTTGTTGTTTGAAGGTTCGATTTTGAAATCGGGTACAGCCGAAGAACTGGCGGCAGATGAACAAGTAAGAAAGGTATACTTAGGAAAGAATTTCGAACTAAAGCGGAAAATTTAGCTTGGTAAAATTCATATAAAAAAGATGTAGTACTATGTCTGGTAAATTGTTTAACTCCATTGCTTCATGGGCAATTAAAAAGCGAATTCATCAGATTGAGCTTTTTATGAAACACCCAAACGAGGTGCAGCATGAGTTGTTAATGGAATTAATTAGTACTGCCAGACAAACCGAATGGGGAAAAAAATTCGGTTATTCTTCAATCTCATCTGTAAAGGAATTTCAGAATCAGGTTCCTTTGTCTGGTTATGAAGAAGTATTTCCGTGGATTGACAAAATGCTAAAAGGGGAAAAGAATATCCTTTGGCCTGGAAAAATGAAGTGGTTTTCTAAATCTTCTGGTACAACCAATGACAAAAGTAAATTTATCCCTGTTTCAAAAGAAGCGCTTGAAGGATGTCATTATAAGGGAGGAAAGGATTTAGTTTGTTTGTATTTAAGTAACAACCCAGAGTCTAATTTATTCAGTGGTAAAAGTCTTGTTCTTGGAGGATCTCATTACAAAGTAGATAACAGTAACAATGTGTTTGTAGGTGATGTTTCAGCCGTTATAATGCAAAACTTGCCATTATGGGCTGAATGGGTCAGAACACCAGATTTAGAAACAGCATTACTTGCAGATTATCAACAAAAGATTCAACGGATTATTGAAAAGTCCATAGATAAAAATGTAACCAATTTAGCAGGAGTTCCTACATGGACTGTTGTTCTAATTCAGAAGATTTTGAAACAAACAGGAAAGCAACACCTGCTTGAGATTTGGCCTAATTTAGAAGCATTTTTTCATGGAGGTGTTAACTTTGAACCTTATCGAGATTTGTTTAATAGTTTGATCCCATCTACCCAGATGAAGTACATCAACTCTTACAATGCCTCGGAAGGTTTTTTTGGAATTCAGGATAGCAACAAAGCAGAGGACATGTTGTTGATGCTGGATTATGGAATTTTTTATGAGTTCATAGAAACAGGAACTGACCATTCGGAACCAATAATTTTAGGTCAAGTAGAACTGCATAAAAATTATGAGGTGTTAATTACTACCAACGCTGGATTGGCTCGATATAGACTTGGAGACACAATCCAATTTACCTCATTAACTCCGCACCGTTTTAGAATTACAGGACGTACCAAGCATTTTATAAACGCCTTTGGAGAGGAGTTAATAATAGATAATGCGGATCAGGCTATTCAAGAAGCTTGCTTAAGAACTGGTGCAAAACTGAATAACTATTCTGCAGCACCAATATACCTAGGTGAAAATGGTTCTCGAGGAGGTCATGAGTGGCTTGTAGAATTCGAACAGGAACCAAGAGATATAGAGGACTTCGTGGTGATTCTAGATGATTACTTGAAAAAAATAAACTCCGATTATGAGGCTAAACGTGCTGGAGATTTAGCAATGGTCAAACCTCTGGTTAGAGTTTTACCTGTTGGTACCTTTCATATTTGGATGGAGTCCAGAGGGAAACTTGGTGGGCAAAATAAAGTGCCACGTTTAGCTAATCATAGGAGGTTTGTAGATTCAATTCTTGAGAAAACCTCTGTGCGTTAACGTGTTTTTTACAACATATTCAAATACTTTGTGCCTCTAATTTTTGAAGTAGATCATTAATCTTTAAATTTGAAATTTACACAACTCTAAAATTCAATGAGAAAAAAGATAGTAGCTGGCAACTGGAAAATGAATAAGACATTTCCTGAGGCAAAAGAATTAGCAAACGCAATAAGTTCCAAATTGACAGAACAAGGTTCAACCGATTGTGATGTAGTTATTTTTCCACCTTACCCGTTCATTGGAAGTATGGTAGATATCACCAACTCATCAGTAATGTCGGTAGGTGCTCAAAACTGTAGTGAACATGATTCTGGTGCTTATACTGGAGAAATATCATTGTCTATGTTGGAGAGTGTAGGAGCTAAATATGTGATTTTAGGTCATTCTGAAAGAAGAGAGTATTTTGGAGAGGATAATGCACTCCTTAAAGACAAAGTTGAAAAAGTTTTAGAAGCAGGATTGACTCCGGTATTTTGCTGTGGAGAATCCTTAGAAATCAGAGATACAGGACATCACGAAGAGTTTGTGAAGCAGCAAATTTCAGATTCAACTTTTAATTTATCTCCTGAAGATTTTTCAAAAGTAGTAATAGCTTATGAACCAATTTGGGCTATTGGAACAGGTGTAACAGCCTCTTCTCAACAGGCGCAGGATATGCACAAGTCGATTAGGGAAACTGTGGCTACGAAATATGGTTCTAATATAGCAGAAAACCTTACGATTTTGTACGGAGGGAGTTGTAAGCCTGGTAATGCAAAAGAGTTGTTTAGTTGTCCAGATGTAGATGGAGGCCTTATCGGAGGAGCCTCGTTAAAGGTAGATGATTTTGTAGCTATTATCAACTCGTTCTAGGATAAACAATCTTGCTACAAGAAAGTACCAAGACTAACGAATTTACGTTCAATATTAATGATGGCATAGTTTTCGAACTGTATTGCTACAGTCGTTTACTTTGTTAACTAAGGAATATAGCATGGAATACAAAGAAGTACATATTCAATGTGCACAAGATTTAATTGAGATTTTAGTGGCCGAACTTGATTTTGCTGGCGCTGATTCTCTTTCTGAATTAGATGAAGGAGTTGTCGCTGCGTTTGACATTAGTCAATTTGATGAAGCGCAAGTTGAGGAAATATGCTCAAGATATGGACTTGCTTTTGAGGTTAAAACTCCAGTTAAGAAAAATTGGAACGAAGAATGGGAAAAGAACTTTGAGCCATTAATGATTCGAAATTGTTCGGTAAGAGCCTCATTTCACCCAAAGCCTGATCATTGTGATATTGACGTGGTTATAGATCCAAGAATGTCATTTGGAACAGGACATCATGAAACAACCAGTTTGATGGTAGACTATTTCCTTGATATGGACTTCAACGGAAGGTCAGTTATGGACATGGGGACAGGTACAGGTATTCTTGCTATTCTAGCATCTAAAATGGGTGCAAAAACTATTGTAGGTATTGATAACGATGATTGGGCAGTAGATAATGCAAAAGATAATCTGGAACTTAATGGGCAACAGAAGGTTGAAATACTTTCAGGAGATTCGGAATTACTGTCAAAATTTGGTAACTTTGATATATTTATTGCCAATATAAACCGGAACATTTTGTTGTCCGATATGGCAATATACGCTGATCACATTGTGAAAGAAGGAAAGCTTTTACTAAGTGGTTTTTATTTGGAGGATATACCTGTTCTGAAAGCTAAGGCAGAAGAATCAGGTTTAGAGTATGTGGAGACCAAGTCTAAGAATAATTGGGCTTTGGTGGAATTTAGGAAGAAATAGCGCATGAAAAGAGTTGTTCTAATTTGTTGTTTGGCCTTTTTTGCCTTTGCGGTGAATGGTCAAAAATTTGCTTTATCTAGTGATCCTGCACAGTTTCATCAGGATTTAGCAAAGTATCTAAAATCAAGTACAAAAGATCATATCAAAGAATCTGGAGACGAATTTGAATCTTTCTATGAATCTTCATTAACAGACGAACAAAAGAAGAAGGTTGCCAGTCTTGGGGCTATCATGAAGAAAAAGGGGTATACGTATTCGCATTTTTTCTCTTTTGTTCGATGCCTTATGGATGGACCTGAAGTAGAAGGGTTTTCAATGGATGACTTTATAAATGTGGCTGCTACTACTTATGAGAAAGAGGAACGCTCTGTTATGCGTAATTTCCTTACTAACTCTCAACGTTTTTTATCCGATAGCGCTTTAATTAAAACTAATTTTAATTGCGTTTTGCCAGAAGGAGGAACATTTAAATTCGAATATGTAGCTCAGGTTGAAGAAAAAACAAGAGTAGATGAACTCTTGGACCAAGCTAAAAATAATGAAGAGGAAGGAGAAGAAGAAGATGCCTTTGACGAGTGGGATGAGGAAGAAGATGATGCTTGGAGTGCGGATGAAGAAGGTGACTGGGAAGATTGGGAAGAAGAAGCTGACCTAGTCCAAGAGCCAGAAGAAGAGGTAGATCCGAATAAGGTCTCTGCTGTAGGTTACGAAAAACCAAAACAACCACCAGTATTTGGTCCTGTAATTAAATTTGAAAACGTGAATCTTTGGCTTACTACAAAGTACGATTCCGCGGTGGTGGAAGGTACTTCTGGTTCATTTATGTTGGCGTCCAAGATGTTTGTAGCTAAAGGCGGTAAAATGGATTGGAGAACAGCTGGTTTAGAGGAAGGGTTGTGTTACGCTAAATTGGGAGATTGGCACTATAACATGAAAGGGACCCATTTTAAAGCAGAAGATGTAAAGTTAAGCTATCCTACAGCCGTTGGAAAAGAGGTGGATGGACTTTTTGAGTTTAAAAGTCAAAAAGTTGCTAATAGAGCAAAGGCTACTTATCCTAGATTCATGTCATATCATAGTGTTTCGAGCTATAATGGTTTAGGAGAAGGAATTACGCTTTCGGGTGGTTTTTCAATGGATGGAGCTAAGATAAATACATCTTGTGTCGACGGTAATATTGGTAAACTTGAAGTTTCTCAAGGTGGATCGTTAAAATACAGAGCATTCGGAAAAAGATTTGATATTACAGACAGCTTATTGACATCAAGAAGTGTCGGATCTATTCTATTTATGGGGAGAGATTCTATTATTAACTCTTCAATGACATTAGAATACGGGTTAGAAACAAAACTTTTAGAACTAAAGAAAGGAAATCGATCTGGGTTAAGACCATTTTTTGATACTTATCATAAAGTGGAAATAAGAGCAGAAAAATTAAGTTGGGTTCTTAATACACCAGATATTTATTTGTCAATTGCGTCAGCTCCAACACACTTACCAATTGAATTGGAGTCGTTTCACTTCTACGATGATTACCGTTACGTGAGATTGAAAGGGGTAGGTTCTTTTCACCCTCTACAATCCTTAGTGTATTATGCTAAAAAGAAAAAGACCAATGAGGTATATGTAGCAGATGTGGCTAAAGCATATAAAAAGCCGCAAAATACTTATGCAGGAGCAATGAGTTCCTTAGCGAAGGCAGGTTTTGTTTCGTTCAATAAGCGTGATGGGAAAATAACCCTGAAGGATAAAGCTTACTTCTATGTGAAAGCAAGAAGAGGTAAAACCGATTACGATAATATTCGAATGACCTCTTTAGCAGGTACAAACAATGCACATTTAGATTTAGCAACGAAAAACCTGACTCTTCATGGTGTAGAAAAATTTTATATCAGTGATAGTCTTACAGTGTTTAATGAGCCGAGAGATGGAAAAGTAGTAATTAAGAAGAACAGAGACATGTTGTTACATGGTAAACTGGTTGCTGGTAAATATTTCTTTATCTGTGATAGTATGGAGTTTAACTACGATCGTTATGAAATAGAGTTGAACAAGATTGATTCCATTCAGTTTACATTTAGAACAGAAATCGATTCAGCCAACGAAGATCAGGAGGTTGAAGAAAGAGAGCTTGGTCTTGCGGTAGATTATGCATCTGGAATGCTTTACATTGATAAACCGAATAATAAGTCTTCTCGAGTAAAAAACGCAGGTTACCCATTCTTTGATGCGGTAACGGGAGCTCGAGTAGGATTTAGCGATTCAACTATTTTAGGAGGTGTTTATACTGGAGAGGTTTATTTCCATATTCCTCCATTCGATATCGATAGTTTGAATAGTGTAGACCCTAGTAAAGCGAACTTTAAAGGGACATTCCATTCTGGAGGAATATTTCCGGAATTTGAAGATGTCCTCACCGTCCGAGAAGATCGAGATCTATCGTTTGGATTTGTGCATGATGTTCCAGCTGAAGGCTATCCAATTTACGGAAAAGAATCCTTGTTTAAAGGTAAGATAGATATGAGTGATTGGGGGATGCATGGATTAGGAGGACATATTGAGCATTTGTCTTCAACACTTTACTCTGAAGATTTTACATTCTATCCCGATTCAGTTAAGACTACGGGAGGTTCTAAGGTAGACATGGTTAAAGGTCCATTTAAGGAAGCTTCGTTCCCTCAAATGCATGTAGAGAATTATGATATGCATTGGGATATTGGTCAAGATAGTTTGCACCTATGGAATAGAAGTAAAGATACTTTGTTCAGTATGTATGATCAGCAGGCAACATTGGATGGTAGATTTACAATTCGCGAGTCAGGTGCATATGGACAAGGTATTGTTGTAACCAGTGATGCTACTGCAATTTCTCAAGATTTTAAGTTTACCGAGGATGAATATATCGGACACCATACAGAGTTTAAAGTGAATTCGGATGAAGAAGGTAAACCAGCTTTATTGACTTACGATGCCAAGGTGAAATTTAACATGGTTGAGCTGACTGCTGACTTTGGTCCTGAAGAAGAAGGTTTTGCTAGTACAGAATTCCCTTTTATGCAATACAAGACTTCTCTAGGGGAAGGACACCTCGATATTAAAAAGAAGGTCGTTTCAATGAAAAAGAAGGAAAATGATTCCATGGAATCTTCCTATTTCTATTCCACTAATCCAGATCAGGATTCTTTGGTGTTTTTTGCTGAGGAAGCAACATGCGACCTTGATGAGTACATTCTAAACATTGGTGGAATTCCATACATCAAAGTAGGAGATTCTAAGGTGATTCCAGATAGTGGTCGAGCCGAAATACATGAGAACGCAGATTTCCAGCCATTAATTAACGCACAGGTTGTAATAGATACTTTAAACCAATTCCATACACTTCACTCTGGAAAAATTGAAATTTATTCGAGAACGAAAGTTATTGAAGGAGAAGCTGTATATGATTATGTAAATACTGTAAGTGATACATTTGGAATCGTTTTTGAGGATTTTAAATTGCTACCTTATTCTGCTAGAAAAAGAGAAAATAGATACTACAGTAGTTCATCTGCTGATGTCGAAGAAGAGGATAATTTCTATATCTCACCAAGAATCCAATATAAAGGACGTGTACGTCTAACCGCAAGAAAAGAGTTGCTGGATTTTGATGGTTTTGTAAAGATTGACCTTAAGTCATCGGACTTAGCGGATTATTTTACTTTCCAAGCACGTGATGTGGATCCAGAACATATTCAGGTTGATATGAGTGACCCAAGAGATGAAGCTGGTACACCTCTTTTAACAGGGTTGTTTGTCGATGAATCAAATGATCAACTTTACACGAATTTTGTGGCGCTTAAGGAGAATGAAACAGATCAAACCATTTTCTTATCCAAAGGGGCCTTAAGTTATGATCCTGAAGTGAATGAATTCACATTGGGTGACACACTTAAATTGAAAGGAGAATCTCTTGAGGGTAATGTGATAGTACTTAATGACTCAACTAATCATGTAGAATATGAAGGAGAATTTAGTTTTCATGAGAACACAAAAGATTTTCAGATCTTTTCAGCTGGACATGGAGAAGGAAACGTAAAGGAAAAAACATATGATTTTCATACGGTAACAGCTCTTCAGTATCGAATTCCATCAGCTTTATTAAGAAGAATTGCAGATACTACTTTTATTCGTACTAGAGATGGTTTTAAGGCCGTTGAAGATTTAGATACATTGTCTAAGCCTCTTGCTGAACTTTCTAGTGATAAGGCCGTTCGTACTTTTAGATCTGAAGCACGAACAACTGGAGAAATTAAACCACTGTTCGATTACTCATCAAAGTTTAACAAGTCTTTCTTTTTTACCGATATGAATTTGCATTGGAATGCAGAAGAGAGTTCGTTTTTCTCAGATGATACATTCGCATTGTCCAATATTGGTAAGTCGAACATAGATAGAATGGTTCATGGAATGCTGGAAATCCATAAAAATGCCGAAGGAGATGAGTTTAACTTTATCTTACAGCCAGATTCTAACACCTGGTATTACATGAGTTACAGAGATAACATCTTGTACATGATTTCTTCAGATTTAGAGTTTAATAGATATTTGTACAAGAAAACTAAACCAATCGAAGAGAGAAAAGAACAGGAGTTTTGGTTGTCAATTATTGATTTTTACGAAAAAGAGGAGTTTAGACAAAAGATTCGTACCAAGGTATTTGGTCTTCCTGCAGATAGTTTGAATGTAGATTCATTAGACTTGGCTTACTCTCAGATGATAGCTCAATTTGAAAGTGAAACGGGTAAAGCTCCGGAAATCGAAGATTTTGAAGAGTCTGACGATGGATTTGAAGATATTGATACCGAAACAGATTTTGATTCAGACTCCACTGGAACTGATGATGGATTAGACGATCTAGAAGAAAAGTCTGATGATGGATTCGATGAAGACTTTAATAACGACGACTTAGAAGAAGAGTTTGAGAATAGTGGT
>JAHDFW010000045.1:20501-23931 GCA_020627945.1 Cytophagales bacterium | reverse complement strand
GTAAAAGATCAAAAACACCATGGCAGTGTACTACCTTTTTACCTTGTTTTTTGGCCCGTTCAGTAATGGTCGAAAGATCTGCTAAATCAAATATTTTTTGTGCTACAGTCATTTACTTAAAGTTTATACAGCTTGGTTATTAAGCTTCACAAAACAATACGGTTTCACTTGAATATAAAGTGGCGTGTCCTAAATAAAATTTATATCCTAAATTCATTTCATCAATTTGATGAATAATTCTAGTAAAATCATTCATACCGTGATAAATAGAAATCGCCAATTTAGGTTTAAACTTCTTCAAGGTTTCAACGCATCCTTGCAAAGCAAACGGTTCAGCGCCTTCTATATCCGTTTTGATAAAATCTACTTTATCTAACCCTTGTCTTTTAACAAAATCATCTACCGTTACGGTAGTAACTGTTCCGTCAGAATTTTGCATTTTCTCAAAACCTACGAAGCTTGCTCCACCTTTATCCACATAGTAAATTTCCTTGTCTGATTCATTCCAAACAGGGTGCGAAACAATTTCAACTGTAGCTTTAAGTTCGGGATTTAAATCAAGGTTAGCTTGAAAGATTTTTTTGTTACTAGGGATAAACTCAAAAGTGTATACTTTACCATTTGATCCTACTTCGTTCGCAAAATATAAAGCAGTATCGCCATAACATCCTCCTAAATCCAAAACAATGTCATCCTTTTCCGCTTTAATAGTTTTATCTTCCGAAACTACTTTCTTGTAGTGATGGACTCCAAAAGTCGTAAATAATGCTAGAGAGTGTAAATGCATTTTTATTGGAAATCCTTCAGAATTCAAATCGTGCAACCACAACTCATTAGGTCGGTAAGGCAATTCTATTCGGTCATTGGCCGACTTAGCTAACTTTTCATACCTTTTTAAGCCATTGAAGTATTCTGATTTATTCAGAGGTAATTTCACCTTCACGTGTCCAAGAATTCGATACGCTAATAACTTCATTAGAAGATCTTTAGACTCATCACTAGAAAGCTTATTGTAGAAAGCAACTAGGTGATCGTAATTTTCTCCAATTCCCAAAGCTTTTTGCAACAATACTTTGTTGTATAATAATGAAATGCCCGTGAAAATTCGAATTCCAATTTTACCAAAACACGCGTAGCGAAGTGTATTTAATATTTTTTGATTGATCCCTGTCTTACCATAGGGACTATGATCATTGTCTCTGAAGAAATTTCCAGATTCTTTGATTAATTGTTCTTTGAGTTTGCTATCAAACATGTGTTTATTTCAAATATTTAAACCAATCTGCTGTTGCCTCCTTAATGGACTCTGTATCCCAAACTGGTGCTTCTTTCCAATAATCAATGTGATCTATCATAGTTGCAACACCTTCTTCAAAGGAAACTTTAGGTTCCCAACCAGTAAGCTTTTTAATCTTGGTTGTATCGGCAAACGTACAATCAGGCTCCCCTGGTCTTTTAGGTATGTGTACCTTTTCTCCTCCTAACAATTCTACCAAACGATTTATGCTATAAGTATTACCACTTCCAATGTTCAACGACTCGCCAATAGTGTTTTCAGACTCAGCTACAGAGTAACAAGCTCCTACTATGTCCGTTACAAATGTAAAATCTCTAGTCTGATTACCATCTCCAACAACGGTGTATGGTTTATTAGCAATTTTCTGAGCTAAAAACACCCCAAACACTGCACCATAAGTTCCTGAAGTTCTCGATCTTGGACCATACACATTAAAGAATCTTACCGAAGATATCGGCAAATTATAAATTTGATTCCAGTGCATCATGTATTGTTCACCAATGTACTTCGTGAATGCATATGGATATTGAGGTCTTATCTCAGCTGTTTCGGGAGTTGGATAATTATCTGGAATTCCATAACAAGACGATGAAGCAGCATAAACGATACGCTTCAGCTTAGTATTAGTTCTACAAGCCTCAAGTACATTAATGGTACCATCTACATTAGAACTATGATATTGCATTGGCTTCTCAATTGAAGGTACAATATCAGCTAAAGCTGCTAAATGATATACATAATCAACATCTTGAAAAAAGTCTTTAATACCCTCAAAATCTGCTAAGTCCGCAATTTGAACAGATAATTTACCATTCCCCTTCTGATGTTCTAAATTGTCAATCCTTCCAGTTGAAAGGTTGTCGATAACAACAACTTCATATCCTTCGTTTAACAATAAATCAACCATATGGCTTCCTATAAAGCCACAACCTCCTGTAACTACTGCTTTCATTTTTTCAATAGTGATTTTATACGTTTCATATTCTTTTGACCAATTACGGATTCTATCATAATTTTAGTCTCCATCATTCTCTCCTCTCTGTTTGGCTGCTCCTGTTCTAATATTTCTTGATTGGTTTTACGATAGATTCGTGGTATACCATGTAAATCCTTGCGGTCTCTAATATGAGGCTTAAACTCCAGGGTAAAGCCGTTATCTGTTAGATGCTTATCAGTATCCATTTTATGACCTGGTCTCCAGCTACTCATATGATCACGAAGTAGCAGCATTCCAGATGGTTTCAAGATTCTATGAAATTGGGAAATAGCATATTTCACCAACTTTTCATTAAGTTCTGGGAACACCTGAATGGTTACGATCTTATCAAGATAATTATCTGGAACTAAATCTAAGCGCCAAGTTGGTAAATGATAAATCCCCTTAGAATCATCTGTAATCTTAAAGCTATCTGGGGACACCGCATAATCATGTAACTTTTTATCAGTACAAGAGTAGTACATATGTTGCAGACAGTAGGATTTAGGTATGGCATCTACTCCAATAAACAATTGATCTTCGTCACCGTTTTGACTCCAAAGGTTGGCTTGTCTCCCGTATCCAGCACCAAAATCCATTACTCGCTGGCCACTAATTGGTCCGAGCATTTGATAAAAATTAGCTAAGACATAATCTTGTGCATTGTTTCTTGCTACACATTGATCGTAAAACTCCAAACTTAACTCCAACCCATGTTTTTCATAGACCTTTTGATCGAAAGTTCTACTTTTCTCAATCAGATCATTAACCTGTTCTTGATTAAAGTAGTCTGGTTTTTCAACATTCTGCCAGTTCATCCAGTTCACGATATCGCCAGGACCGTTATATTCATAAAAATCCTCAGGTAATCCTTCTTCGTACTTTACGTTACGTTTTGTACGCACATCTTGATAAGTCCAATTAACCATCCAGTCTTTGATGTATTGGTCTTTATCGCGCTGGTGCACTTTTTTAAACAGGTCGAATATATTTTCTTGATACGACATTAAATGTGTGCTAAATTATTTTGTTAGGATTGAAAAAACTCTAGAATTTTCTCAATCACATAATCAACTTCCTGATCTGTAAGATCAGGGAAAATTGGTAAACTTAAAATTTGATCTGTTTGCTTTTCGGTAACAGGATAGTCCCCTTTC
>JAHDFW010000045.1:1437-20401 GCA_020627945.1 Cytophagales bacterium | reverse complement strand
TTGTTCCAGCCTTCTAATAATGGAAGTTTACCATTTAGAAGTACCGCCTGAATAGTATCAAGTCTAGAATTCAAACTCCAGAATTCACATTCATCTCTATTTTTCAGACCGTGATTCCTAGCTTTTTTCAGGTATTCAAAAACTTCTTCGTCCTTGGTTGTAACAAAACCTCCATCTCCACAAGCGCTAAGGTTTTTCAATGGGTGTAAGCTAAAGCATGCTACATCACCTAAATTACCAACTGGCTCACCTTTATACTTTGCTCCAATTGCTTGCGCAGCATCCTCAATAACTTTCAATCCATGTTTTGCAGCAATTTCATTAATTGGGTCCATGTCTGCAGGTCTCCCTGTAAGGTGAACTGCCACTATGGCTTTAGTATTTGGAGTTATATGCTTTTCGAGCTGCGCTGGATCTATGTTAAAGTCATCCATTACATCACAAAATACAGGTGTTGCTCCTACCAAAGCGACCGAAGAAGCTGTAGCTAAGAACGAGTTTGGAGGAACGATAACTTCGTCACCTTCACTTATTCCATATGCATTAAACGCTAAAATTAAAGCATCAGTACCAGAATTAAGGCTCAATACAAATTTGGAATTTGTCAGTCCTGCTAAAGAACATTCGAATTCACTTACTGCATTTCCAAGGATAAAATCTCCTTTATCTAATACTTCACCAACTGCTTTTAACAAGTCTTCTTTGATTGCTGCATGCTGTCGGGTTAGTGTAATATAAGGTACTTCCATAAAAAGGAATTATAATTGTTCTTTTATTAAGCTAGTTCAATCAATTGCATCAACTTCACGTTGAAATATCTTGGGTGTTCTAATGAATCAGGAACTTTACCTTCCTCAAATGCTTTTTTCAAATCCGCAATAGCGTCTTCGACTGAATGCTTTGGTTCGAAACCTAATTCCGTTCTAATCTTTTCAGAAGAAACATGGTATGATCTATTATCATCTGATGGTGTAGTAATGATATTCACTTGATCACCGATTACGTTTCTAACCATTTGAGCTAAATCTTTCACCTTGTAATTCTGATATCCTGCGTTAAAGATTTTATCACGAATTTTGTCCTCCTCAATTTCAAGAAGCATCAGATAAACATCTGTCATATCCTCAATGTGAATATTTGGACGTAATTGGTCTCCTCCAAACACTGTGATCTCACCTTTGTTTACAGCTAGGTTTGTAAGAATGTTAACTACTAAGTCCAAACGTAAACGTGGAGAGTATCCACATACCGTAGATGGACGAACCGTTACTGTTACAAACTCGTCCGAATCATATTTTGTAAGGATCTTTTCGCACTCAGCCTTGTACTTAGAATAGTCCGTAAGCGGTAGCAACTCCATGTCTTCAGTTACATTAGGCTCTTCTTTAATTCCATAAACAGAAGATGAAGAAGCGTAAATAAATCTCTTCACACCGTTTTCCTTAGAAATTTGAACCATAGGCTCAAATGGATCAAGGTTAATAGACTTTCCTAAATCAGGGTTAAGTTCGAAACTTGGATCATTTGAAATACATGCAAGGTGAATCACCGCGTCATGACCCGGAATTGATTTCCTTAACAAGTCAATATCTCTGATATCTCCTTTGATTTTTGTTAACTTCTCATGGTTTGGTAATACATCCTCACCATAAATCATAAGGTCAATAACTGTAACTTCATATCCAGCATCCAACATTTTAGGAACTAATACTGCTCCTACATATCCAGCTCCACCAGTAATAAATACTTTTTTCATTTTTATAATTAATATCCGTAATTGTCCAATTCAGGTTTCGCAATATCCTTAATCACGTCACCAATTTCTTTATCTATTTCAGATTTGGTACTTCTCCCCCAACGTTCTTTCAAACTATCTAACATTCCTTCCTCAAAATCTAAACCAGCAAACTCGCAAATGGATTTCACAGTTTCTTCTGGGGAAGATAACAAATCTTCATATTTCACACATTGATATCTATCTGCTAATTCAGGGTGTTGTTTGAAGTAAGAACGCATTGAGTAATTAAGCGTAACCCAGCTTCCTGCAATCTTAACAGGATCACTATCCATTTCATGTCTTTTTGCAAAGGAATTAAAACTAGTCAATGGGCTTCTTACCAAATGAATCACTTTAATGTTCTCTCCTGCATTCATCAAAAGATCAATATCAATTTGCCTAGGAATAGGCGAACCCATACAAATTTCTCCCACAATGGTATTTTCTCCTACTTCATATTGAGAAATCAACTCAAAATACTTCTTGGCTGTTTCTTTTCTACCATGGTCAATACTAGTAACTAAAGCATCTAGGTGACCTTTTAATTCAGGCAGTGAACGTGCTTTATGTACTTGAGCCGTAATATCAGTCTCCATCAGCATGTCCGTGGAATAATATAAAATAGGATTGGTAAATACGGTCTCATGCACCTGAGAGTGCTTTTTAAGAATTGATCTGCATAACCATCTACCTCCTGAGTGTGGCCACCAAACCACTGCGATAAGTTGTTTCATACCCTTCAACCGTTACCTTTTTATCTGCTTTTATTAATAATTCGCAATATCGTCGCTTCATTTAACATTTTCAATGTATTTCTTAACAAAGTTGCAAACCTTAAACCTTTCTTATTCAACATTTTTTGAAGAATATAAATTCATTAGTTTTTCAATATGATCTTCTAAGAAGTACTTTACTCTATTCGTCTTTAACTGATCTATCATATTTTCATAACCAATTCCCTCCACTATTGACTCAATGTTACTAAAATCTTCCCGAGTCATAACTCTTGCAAAACCTACTCTTTTAGCCATCCAAGACTGAAATTTAAGATCTTGAGATACCAATACTGGCAAACCTGCTTCAATATAATTATAGAATTTTTGGGAAGTTGATCTCATTCGCTTTGTTGGATGTCTGTCATCGTCTTCATCAAAAAATGGTAAGATTCCAAAATGATATTTTGCAATTTCGGTAGGAACTTGTTTTTGAGGAACAGGCTTATGCAAATGAAAATAGGGATTCTCACTTGAAATCTTTTCATATTCACCTAAATACACATTCCTGTTCGGAGTTGGATAAACGTGGAAATGAATTTTCTGTTTTGTCAGAACCTCTATAAGCCAGAAGAACTGAATACATCCCAACATTGCTTTAGGTTTATCTGATCCAGCAATTCCTCCTAAATAGACTAAATGTATACCCTCTAGTTTATCTACTTTTACTTCAGGGATTTTATCTAAATAGTTTGGAAAAAACAGCACATCTTGGTATCTGGTATTATAAATTTTACGAACGTTTAAAGGCTCTAAACTATATGAGACTACGCAAGTAGCTTTTTCAAAGCAAAACTTCTCATTAGGTAAGTCCTGCTTCATATAAGAAAATGGAGGGTTCAGTCCAAAGTTGGAAGCCTGTACGTCTTGCAAATCGTAAAGCGTCTTAATATTTTTGCGGTTGTAATAATCAATTGCAACCGAAGGATATTTGCACCTAGGACCAAAAGTATGTACAACTTGAGGACTCGATATATTCAGAAACAAACGTCTTAAATGCCACTCATTTCGGAAATAAACAACCTTATCAAATTGATCAACATGAAAAGCGTGAGCGGACTTAGAAGAGTTGCACAATAAAACAAATTCATAATCCGTCTTAACTTTTAGCCAAGAAACAACACGAGTAATACGCGCTGCCATTTCATCCCCTACATAAAGTACCGGGACATTAAATTTTTTAAGACTTTTTGCGCTATTCACACCTAATTTAAACAGAATGAAGTCATATACAGAAGTAACCAAAGGCCACAGTTTGTTCTTTGCTTTTTCGTAGTAAATGAAAAACTTCTTCATTCGTTAGCTTCCTTGTTTATACATCTTCTCAATAATCTCTACTACGGCTTTTCCTTCAGAAGCGTTGGTAGTAATGGCTTGGTTGCTATTTAATTTATCAACAACGTTCTGAATTACGTAATGGTGATTAGCTGCACTCCCTTTGTAAGCACCGTAGTTGTTAGGTGGATTTGTAGGAGGCAAATCAGGCATTTCATAGTCCTTCACCTCACAATGAACAACTTCTTCCATGTACTGACCACTAACCTTAATCGTTCCGTATTCTGCTAAAATGGTAATACTACTCTCTAGATTTCGATTCCATGTTGAGGTCGAAAAAGTAAAGGAACCTTTACCCGCTTTCTGAAAATCAAAAAGTACATGTCCTGAATCCTCAAAATCAGTTAGTTCGGAATGATTAAAGTTGTGAAATCTAGAAGTGACATTGGTTACATCTCCAAATAACCAGTACATCATATCAATAAAATGGCTAAATTGTGTGAAAATAGTTCCTCCATCAAACTCTTTGACCCCTCTCCAAGTTTTTGGCAAATAATAGCGTTGGTCTCTATTCCAATAACAACTAATATCAACGGAATAAATCTCTCCTAAACGTTCAGATTCAACCATTTCCTTGAGCCAAACCGAAGGTGGACTATATCGGTTTTGCATCACACAAAACACATGCTTATCATTCTTTTCTGCAGACTCTATTATGGATTGACAATCTTCAGAAGTAATCCCCATTGGCTTTTCACAAACCACATGACAACCAGCCTCAAGAGCCTCCAATGAATGTTTCGAATGTAAATAATTGGGGGTGCAAACACAAATCACATCGATCTCCGAATGAGCTTTAAGCAAACTACTAAGATCGGCATATTGTAAAGTTTTTGTGTCCTTAAAAGCCTCTGGGTCTGAATCTGCAACAGCTATCAATTCGCATGCCTCATGACCTTCAATTATTGCCGCATGTCTCTTCCCAATGTGGCCAAATCCGACAACCCCAAATTTTATTTTCCCCATAGACAAATCGATCCTTTCACCCGGTTATGACATTAATTTACTTAAAGAAATTCTGCACTTGCTCAACTATATATGAACGTTGCTCGACTGTCATTTCGGTGTGCATCGGCAAAGATAATACTTTTTCACATAAAGCTTCCGTAACAGGAAAATCGCCTTTTTTATAACCTAAATATTCAAATGCTTCATGATATGGAAGGGGTTTCGGATAGTAGATCATACTTGGAATACCTTTATCCGAGAGGTAATTTTTCAAATCGTCTCGTAATGATTCACTAGCAATTACCATGGTGTATTGATGAAAAACATGATCGCTAAATTTGCTTTTCTTTGGTAATTGCAATTGATCAATTGAAGATAATTCTTGAGTGTAATAATTAGCTAATTCTTGTCTTTGCCTAATGTAGTTATTAAGATACTTTAGTTTAACATCCAAAATCGCCGCTTGTATGGAATCTAATCTTGAGTTAACCCCTATTCTTGAAAAATGATATTTTTTACTTTGTCCATGACTTGCAATCATGCGAGATTTGTCCGCTAGTGCTTCATGATTAGTGAAAATAGCTCCTCCATCACCCATGCAGCCTAGGTTTTTGGAGGGAAAGAATGAAGTTATTCCAAGATCTCCTATTGTTCCTAAAGATCTACTATTCTTAGATTTTGCTCCAATGGATTGAGCTGCATCCTCAATAACTTTCAAGCCTTGTTGTTTAGCAATATCTAGAACTGCTTCCATATCACCCGACTGACCAAAAAGATGTACGGGCATTATTGCCGAAGTGTTAGGGCTCAACGCCTCTTTAACCTGTTCTAAATCCATGAAAAATAATTCTGGATCAACATCAACATAAACTGGTTTCAATTTGAGCAACGCTGCAGCCTCTGCAGTAGCCACATAATTAAATGCAGGACAGATCACCTCGCTTCCTTCAGGAAGATCAAGAGCCATCAGAGCTATTTGAAGTGCATCTGTTCCGTTACCACATGGGATTACATGTTTTACATCCAAAAATTCAGATAAGTTAGATCCAAAACTCTTGACCTGTGGACCGTTTATAAAAGAAGCATTCTCGATAACGACGTTAACAGCATCATTAATTTCAGTTTGGATTTGAGCATGTTGGCTGATTAGATCAACCATTTGAATTTTCTTCATATCTGACAATAAGGATTATGTTGAAACACAGATAGCGGGGTTCCCAACCCAAGTACCATTGGACTTATCAATACTTCTGTGAACCAACGATCCAGCACCTACAATAGTGTTATCAGCTATTGAAATATTATTAACCAAAGTCGAATTACTTCCAATGAAACAGTTTTCCCCAACTTGTACGGTACCGTTTATTACGGCTGCAGTAGAAATATGACAGCCAGAACCTACTTTAGAATCATGCTCAATGAGACAATTCGTATTCAAAATACACATTCCTCCTACATTCACTTGCGCATTTACAATTACACCATGCATTACAATTGTCCCCTCTCCTAATTGCGAATGAGTAGACACATGACTATAAGGTGAATAAATAACTGGTAAACTACCACCTATTGACTTTACCGCATCGAAATATTTCTTGCGATATTGGTTAGTTTTAATTTGTCCAATGGTAATGTGAAAATTGAAACAAGCTTGAGCGTCTGCTATCTCTTTCAACTGATCGCCCCCTCCAAGCACTTTATATCCTAAAATACTCGTTCCCCACACATCTTTATTATCATCAACAATTCCAACGATTTCAAACTTATTTTCTTGTTCAATTACGTCGATGCACGAGACACAATGTCCACCCGCTCCAATCAATATTATTTTTTCCTTAGGATTCATTACTTAAGATAATCACAAATATTTGCATAATTAGTTATACTTGCAATAAAATACATGTTTACCGACTCATATTTATTAAGATGAAAAAAATAGCCGTATTTACGTCAGGAGGAGATGCTCCAGGTATGAACGCTGCAGTACGCTCAGTAGTTAGAACCGCTCTCTATAACAATTTGGAAATATTTGGTATCTATCGTGGATATAGTGGTATGATTAGAGGTGAAATTGAACAACTTCATTCGAAATCGGTAAGTAACATTATTCAAGAAGGTGGTACAATACTAAAATCGGCCAGAAGTGAGCAATTCCGAACAAATGAAGGTAGAAAGATGGCTTTTGATCAACTAACTAAACATGGAGTTGAAGGAATTGTTGCCATTGGTGGAGATGGGACTTTTACTGGGGCCAATATCTTTTTTGAAGAATACGGTATTCCAACTATAGGTATTCCAGGTACAATTGATAATGACCTGTACGGAACTGACTTCACCATAGGATATGACACGGCTGTTAATACTGCGTTAGAAGCTATTGATAAAATTCGAGACACGGCAGATTCTCACGACCGCGCATTCTTTATTGAAGTTATGGGACGGAATTCAGGATATATTGCTACTAGTTGTGGAATTGGTGGAGGAGCAGAAATAACCATTATTCCTGAAACCAAAACCTCTATTGAAGGAATTGCGAGCTTAATTACCAAGGGTAAAAAATCGAAACGTTCGTATATTATTGTAGTAGCAGAAGGTGACCCAGAAGGAAGTGCATGGGAAATAGCTCAGAAGGTAAAAGTGTTGGCTCCAAATATGAAACATAGAGTAACTACCCTTGGCCATATTCAACGAGGAGGAAGACCAACTGCAATGGATAGACTGTTAGCTAGTCAAATGGGTATGGGTGCAGTTGAGGCACTAATTGAAGGAAAACAAAATATGATGGCTGGAGTAATAAATGGAGAACTCAAATACACTCCCCTCTCTGAAGCTATTAAAAAGGCTAAACCCATTAACCCTAATTTAATCAGGTTAGGCGAAATTCTTGGAGGAGCAACCAAATAAGCTAAAAAAACAAGTTGATTTATCTAATCCTAACCATCGCCTTCACGGTTGGCATAATGTCAATCTTTAAGATCTTTGAACGATATAAAATTGATGCGTTTCAAGCAATAGCCTTTAACTATGTAACCTGCGTAGTGGTTGGATATCTTTACTTGGACAATACCTCAAACTTCGTTTCTAGTATCTCTGAAATTCCAGAGTGGATTTATTGGGCCATGTTGTTAGGGTGTATGTTTGTGTTTTCATTTTATTTAATAGCTCAAACGGCTCAAAAAGCTGGTCTTTCTGTTTTGGCGGTGGCCAGTAAAATATCTATGGCCATCCCCATTCTAGTTGGACTTTTTATTTTAAATACCAGTAAGCAATACAATTTGCTTAATTACCTTGGTTTAATTGGCTGTTTCATGGCAGTTATATTAACCTCCATGTCATCGGATGGAAACAGTAAGTTAAACAAGCGAACTATATGGCTTCCTATATTGGTGTTTGTAACAACTGGACTAGCGGATACTATTATTAATTATGCGAATCATAGCTTATTAAAAACTGGTCAAGAGGCATATTTCTCCATCATGTTATTCGTATTTGCTGGCCTTGCAGGTACAATTTTAGTTATTGGAGGAATAATCATTGGTAAGATTAATTTCAAGCTAAAGAATGTTATTGGAGGCTTACTGTTAGGCATCCCTAATTACTTCTCAATTTATTTTTTAATGAAAGCACTTACTGATTTTGATAATAACGGGGCCTTTTTATTTCCAATATTAAACATTGGTGTAATAATTGTTTCATCCATTACTGGACTCATATTCTTTAAGGAAAGCATGAAATCAAAAAAGTTATTAGGGCTCTGTTTAGCCTCAATTTCGATTGTATTACTTTCTTATCAGAATTTTCTAACTTATCTTGGTTATTAATTAATAGAAATTCAAAATAATGAAACACATTTTCATCGCTTTAGGAGTAGTACTTACTCTGGGCTTAAATTCAACCATTAACGCTCAGCAACTACAAACTGAACCTAATTCTCAATTGAAGTATTTGAAGCAACAAGGTACTGATGAAACGAAAATATTGGTGTTACTGCATGGTTATGGAAGTAATGAGAACGATTTATTCTCCTTTAAAAAATATTTTGAAAATCAAACCATCTATAGCCTAAGGGCTCCTGAAAACTTACCTGGAACTACTTCTGGTAAATACAGTTGGTATAATATCCTTGTTCACACTAATGGAGAAAAAAAGCGGGATACCGTTCAAGCTCAAAAATCCATTGAGCAAATTGTAACTTTCCTTAAAAGTATTCCGCGAAAACCAGGGCAAAAAATCATATTGGGAGGTTTTAGTCAAGGTTCTATTTTAAGTTTAAATATTGGGTTGAAATACCCTGAACTAGTAGATGGAATTGTAGGAATGTCTGGTATGTTATTCCTTATGGATGACTTCTCTCCTTCCCCAGCCCAATTGAATGAATATAAAAACATGTTTTTCTTCATTGCTCACGGAACCAAGGACAAAATAATTAGCATTGAAGAAGCTAGAAAAGTTAAGACTAAACTAAATGAATGGAATTGTCCTGTTCAATACAAAGAATACCCAATTGAACACACTATATCTGGACAAGAAGTATTTTCAATGCTGATGTGGATGAGTACGAATTTTGGACCGCTTAATCCTGAAATTGAACCTGAAAAATAAAAAAGCCTGTATCATAAATCAATTTGACCTAGAAATCAAAGTTCGTCCAAACAAACGCTAAGTAAACATTAGATTCTTCGCCCTGTTCTGGAAGACGTTTTTTCTAACTTACGAGACAGCCCCTTTCCTATTTGTACTAATACTAACCGCTATTGTTTTATAAAACGAGTGCGATAGATTTCTCCATAATGATCTACTTCAAGAATATACACTCCACGACTTAATGCCGAAACATCCATTTGGGTATTTCCATTTGCAGTTTTTTCCATTATTACACTACCAACAAGGTCCATAATCTGGATTTTTGATATTCCCTCAACTCCATTTAACTCTATATTCATTTTTTGATAGGCGGGGTTCGGATATACATTGACCTTAGGTAAAATAGACGAAGACATTCCTACGTTATCTGGTACTCCATCATTGTTACCATCATTCTGAACTTCATTTCCGTCTATGACACCATTTCCATTAGCGTCTCCAAGTATTTCATTTCCATCAATAACTCCATTTCCATTTTTATCTCCAAGAAGTTCACCTTCTTCAATTACAGCATTACAATTTACATCACCTGAAAGATTAGAGATCGTTAGGTTTAAACTAACCATACTATCACAACCGCCAGAATTAGATACATAATGTACCGCAGTATTATTTGACTCATTATAAATTTCACCATCTATCCATGAATAGGATCTGCATGCAAACACAGTATCTATTGTAGGAGTTGAAGAAGTACAGGGAACCAATTTATGTAGGTACAGGTCATAGTACCCAGAAGTACTGAAGATTTCTTCTGTCTCTCCAGGGTGAAAATCACTATTAGGATTAAATTCTCCAACACTATAGATATTGCCAGAACCATCCTCTAGGATAGATAAGCCTCTTGTCCACCCAGTTGATCCAAAATTGCCTGCCCACACATAATCTCCGGTTGAGGTAAGTTGCAATACGTATGCGTCATCATGCTCATGAGAATTTAAATCTGTAAATGGAGCTGCTGGATCAAAATCAACTTTACCTTTAAAATAACCGGTTGCAAATACGTCCCCATTTCCAGAAACATAGACACCACTACCTTCATCACCATTTGTTTTTCCAAAAGTATGAACCCAAGAATTCGTTCCACTTGGAGAAATCTTCTGGATAAAAATATCTTCCTCTCCTACCGAAGTAATATTATTGGTTCCAACCCCAGGATCAAAGTCAGTTGTACCCATAAAATAACCAGTAGTATAAGCTCCCCCGGTGTTATCTACCGCGATATCAAGTATCTCAACATCTGAAGCAGAATTCAAAGAGTGCCCCCATTGATAAGTACCTAAAGAGTCTAATTTCACAAAAAATGCATCCATTTCGGTTCCTACGTTCACCAAGTTCACCACCCCTGGTCCTGGATCTACATCTAAAGTATCTTGGAACGGGCCTGAAACAAAAATGTTTCCTGAATTATCTAAGGCTAAATTGGTTTCCCAGCTAGAAGTAGACGAAGTAACACCCTTCGATTCAAATTGTTTGACCCAACTAAATTCCCCATTAGAGTTTAACTTCAATAAAAAAAGATCCAGGTTTCCAGCAGCATCTAATTCGTTTACTCCCACTCCAGGATCAAAATCTGCCTTCACTCTAAAACTACCGGAAAGAAAGATATTATCATTAGCATCAACTGCTGTGGCATATGCCGCTAAACTAACATTGCTTTCAATAGTTTTTACCCACATAAAATCACCTTGGCCATTCAACTTTAAAATGTAAACATCTCTCCCACCCATTGCGATTCTTTCTTCAACACCCGCACCAGGATTAAAATCAACGGTATCTCTAAACCTTCCGACAACAATTACATTTCCATCATTATCTGTTGTTACTTCTCCTTTTACATATGTTGAAGACATCCACATTGTAATTTGCTTAACCCATATAAATTCTCCTTTAGAAGAAAATTTAAGGATAAAAACCTCGTCCAAATTTCCTGGATCAGTAGCTGACAATAGTACTGTAGTATCCTGCATGTTCAAATTAGTTGATTCATCTGTAATACCCACACAAATAAAATCACCATTTTTATCCATAGTAACATTAGTAATATCCATATTGGCATTACTTTGGAGGTGATTTACCCAACCTAAACCATATTCCTGCGCTTTAACCGAATGTCCAATCACAAACGATCCAATCAAAACGGTTACAAATAATCTAAAGTTATTCCAGTTATACATCTTCTTAATAATATCAAATAAATTCTACGCTAAGTTAAAATAAAATATTTTTAATTTAATGTTTTCTAGACAATAATATTAACAGACATTCACTCCTCCCCACCAACATCTTACATTTTCACCTCTTTTCATCTCAAAACAATCTTTAACTTATCACTCTGAAGGCTGTAAATTCCCGTCTATATTCTATTACGTTTCGTCGAATATATGAGATCAATGACTATTAGCTCAATAACCTTACATATATTGCTACTTATTGTATTTTATGCCTAAAAGGCATGTTATATATGTATAAATATCATTAACAGGGTGTAATTGTAGTGCGATATTTTAATTATTCTTTTGTCATCCAAATACTACTGGTAATTGTGGTATCGGTAACTTCGTTTATCGTTATAAACAAGTTCTATGTACGTGGTCAAGAAGAGTTTACGCTAGAAACCGCTACTCATGTAATGGATTACGCTCGTGAATTACTAAATGAACATGGTGATCTTAGAGTTGTTGGTAACGATCTCTATGCTGGTGATTTCAAAATCAATAATACAACAGAAATCGTTAAACATGTTAAAGATATTACTGGATTTGGAAGTACTATTTTTAGCAGAAACATAAGAATAAGTACTACAGCCACGGCCAAGGGCTCCAATAAATCGGCTCTTGGAACTACAGCTAATGATGAAATATCACAACTCGTCTATAGTGAAGGTAAACGGTTTTCTGGAATTACAAACACCTTAGGTAAAGATTGGATCATTATTTATGAACCACTCAAAGATAAACGGGGAAATGTAATCGGAATGATCGCTGTTTTTAAAGAATATATCAATTTTAAAGACTTGCTTTATGGATTTCAAATCACTACTGGATTGGTGATTTTCAGTTTTGCTGCTTCGGTAATATTCATGCTTTGGAGATCTAACAAAAATCAACATAATTTAAGAGAGGCTCGGAACAAACTGAAAAACAACAACCATAAACTTTCTAGTCAAAAGAAGGAGTTAGAAAAATTATCAATTGTAGCTGGAGAGGTAGAACAAGCCATTTGTATTATTGGAAAAGATGACCGAATCGAATGGATTAATAAGTCTTTCACAAAAAGCTTGGGATTCGCAAGTTCGGATGTAATTGGACGTAAAGTAAGTGAAATTGTAGGTGGACCAATGACGGATTTGTCTGTTGTTGCAAAAATGGATGAAGCCATTTTTAAAAAGAAAGAACCCATCGATGTCAAAGTTGTTCAATACCGTAAAGACAGGAGTTATTATTGGGCCAGGGTTTTTCTGAGTCCTATTCTGGATGATAAAGGAGAACTCGAAAAATACATTGGAATAAGTCTGGATATTTCTCAAGAAATTAAATATGAGCAACAACTACAGGATAGTGAAGCCAATTTTAGATTAATTGCGGAATCGCTTAACGATACCTTTTACCTATATAACGTTAAGGAAAATAGGTACGAATTTATGAGTCCTAACTGCGAAACTATTTTAGGCAAGCCCAGTGACTTCTTCTATAATGGAGGCAGTTTTACTCAAACTAGTGTTGCTTCGCAAGACAAGGAATTGGTATTAAAAGCTGAAGAGCTTATTAGCCAAGGCAAAGAATATAATATAGAGTATCGTACAGCCAAAGATGATCAATGGATTTGGGAACGGGCCTTTCCTATTTACAATGAGGAAGGAGAAATAATTCGTAAATCTGGAATTGTATCTAACATAACTCGACGTAAACAAATTGAACATCAACTAGAGTCCAGTGTTAAAAATTTCAAATCATTAACGGAACTTGGATTAAGTCTTACTCAAAACCTTTCTACCAAAGATATTGTAGACAATCTTCATTTACAGCTGAAGAAAATTCTTAAAATTGACAATTTTGGTGTTGGTGTTATGAACCCTAATAAAAAAGCCCTCACCTTCCCTACCTATATACAAAATCAGATTTCCCGTGATCGCGTAGTTCAAAAATTAGATACTCCGGGCATTTTGCAAAAATGTATTGCAATGGAAGAAATCATTGTTATTCAAAATTCTCAGGATTTATATTCGGATTTACCAGCTACAGAAATAGAACTCTTAGATGGGAACAAGCCTAAGTCTAGCATTTGTATCCCATTGAAATTTAAAGAGGATTTGTTGGGAGTTGTATTGGTTCAATGTTACGAAGAAAACGCTTATTCACAAGATCAAGTCAACTTCTTGAGAAGTGCTGCTTCCAGTATTTCTAATACTTTAGCGAATGCCAGTCTTTATCAGAATATGGAACAGGAGATTCGCCGAAGAACCAGACAATTAGAAATCCAAAAGGATATGCTGGAAAGAAGCTATTCTGATACAAAACTGCTCGGTGAGGTTGGACTTAACATTTCTTCTTCTTTACAAACCGAAGAAATTTACGAGCGACTTAATGTTTATTCTCAAAAATTTATTGAGGTAGATGTTTTTGGTATTCACACCTACGATTCTAAAACAGATATACTAGAGTATTCGTATCATTTAGTTGATGGAAAGCAAATTCCAGTCGAAACACATATAGTTTCTGCCCTTACCCGATTATCTTCTTGGTCAATATTGAACAGAAAAGACATTATAATTAACGACAGAGAGCAAGAGATTCAGGAATACATTAGCAATAAGGAAGATCAAGTTGTATACGGCTCCGATTCGTATCTAATTTCACCTATGATAGTAGGAAATGAAGTATTAGGGGTGATTGTAGCTGCCTGTAACCGTAAAAACGCCTATAGCAAACGTAACTTAGATTTATTTAAAACGCTTTCGGTATATGCTGCTAATGCAATTTCGAATGCGAAACTATACAATTCTCTTGAAGACAAAGTAGCCGAACGTACTTTTGAGTTATCCTTAATTAATGAGGAAATTGTATCCAGCATTAATTACACCAAACGTCTGCAAGACGCTACTCTTCCCTCAATTTTGGATCGAGAAGAACTCTTCCCAAAATCGTTTGTATTCTATAGACCAAAGGATATAGTAAGTGGAGATTTTTACTTGGTGGATAAAATTAGAAACAATGATGGTTCGATAATACGCTCATTTATTGTAGGAGATTGTACCGGTCATGGAGTTCCGGGAGCTAGTCTTGCTATTCTGTGTAGTAGTATATTGAAATTATCGTTTAAAATCGAATCTGTAAATTCGCCTGGTGAAGCCCTTAACTATGTTAGAGAAAAGCTTTCAGGTCTATTTAAAAGTACAACACCTGGGGAAATTATCAACGATGGAATGGACGTTAGTTTTTGCTGTATCGACCCTAAAAACAATTTGTATTACGCAGGTGCAAACACTTATTGCATCATTCACCGAAATGGTGAGGTTATAGAGCTTAAAGGTGATCGTAATCATGTAGGACGTGGAGATGCAGAATCCCCTTTCAATACGCACACTTTCCAACTTTTAAAAGGAGACCGAATCATCTTAACTTCTGATGGGTTTACAGATCAATTTAATGGTGAAACAGGCAAGAAGTATTTAAAGCGAAAATTCATCAATAACGTTTCTACATACACCAAAGAATACAATCCTAACATGGATCAGCTAGGCAAATTTGTTGAATCCGAATTTGAAAATTGGCGACAAGGTGGAGAACAAACAGATGATGTTTGTGTAATGGGTATTGAAATTTAAATCATCTTCTGATTGGACCAATTCTTATATAGAAAAAAGAATATTGCTCCTATACCTCCTAACACCGTTAAAAACACAGTAATTAACACCGTAGAGTCGTTATTTACAGGTTTTGGGTTAACAATGTTATAATCATAATTCAGGTAGAAGTGAAGGTGGTTTTTAATATCCTCATGCTTTTCCAAAAACATGTCTGATTCTTGAGCAGTAATATCTCTTTCCAGCAATTCGTAATCGTGCGTGATCGTTATTTTATTCTTAAGTTTACTGTATTCCACCTCATTTATATATTTGAAACCAGGTCCCTCAATACTAAGTTGTTCAGGTTCAACATCCCAAGGCTCAAAAAGATCAATTATAGTAGTATTTACTCTACGAACTGGACCTCCTAAATAGTATGGCATACTTCTTTTAGATGATTCTGGTACATAAATCCAATCTTCCAACATTAACGGGTATATATCACAATACTTAAGATTACTATCAACCTCTTCATCCATCCAAAAATTATCAATAACGTAATACTCTTTTACAATAAACACATTTTCATCACCTCGATCGTCTTCAATAACAATATTTCCATTTAACCTAATATCAGGATATAATACGGCATAATAATCTAAGTAACTCTTTTCAATTTTATTGAGACTCGTTTTTTGAAACTTGCGACGACTCATATCCGCAGTACTTCCATAATAGTTTGAAACAACTTCCAATTTTACTGAACTGTCCATTGAAGTAATATAAAATGTTTCAACGGTTTCAATTAAATTATCATCAGCATCAGGTAGATTAACCAGTTCCTTTTCTCCATTTTTCATTAATAAACCATATTCATAATTTGGAAAGCTGATGTCTTCAAGTTTACCGCCTTGACTACCTATTGTGGGATCAACAAAATAATCGGTATTATTATAATTCAAATACAATACACAATGATCAAACGCATAGGGAGAATGATATTTTAGCATTAAATCTTCTCCACCAGCAGTATTAACCAACATAGGATACGCCTCTACTCCTATTTGTTGAAGCATGGTTGCAAGCAAAAAGGACTTGTCTTTACAATCTCCAAACCTACGTTCCACAACTAAATTAGGTTCGCTTGGTTTATAACTCTCTATTCCTCCTTCAAGTCCTAAATAACGAATTTCATCTTGCACGAAACGAATCAGTTTAGTTATTTCCAACTCTTTATCTTGACCACTATTGGCAAGTAGTTCATCTACAATTGATAGTGGTTTTTTAGGTAGAAGATACATCGGTTGCAGTAGTTTAGCCACCTCTTCCCAATTTTCAAGCGTTGATACCTGCACCACATCATAAGAATTGTGACCTGATGGCGTATTATCGTCATATATTACACCTTCTACATTTCTTTCTAACCATTTATATTCTGAAAGTCCGTTTCCTAAATTTGTAATTGTCGGCTCAGATCCCTCATTAAAATAATTAAAATGTAAGTTTCTATCCGTTAAAACTCGTACCGCAATTTTATCCGTTGGTTCGGAATATTGTAAATACATGGTTTTAAAAAACTCGCCTTTAAAAGAGGGATGTTGCCCTTTAATAGTAAAAGAGTATTCTACCACATCGTTAATTCTAATATCCTTTAAGTTTAGTATTGCACTTACCCTACCATTGTAAATTTTTCGCTCCATATCTGTTTCGCGTTGGATAATACGAAACTCGTTCTTTTCTAATTGTTGAATTCGTTTTCCATTGCGAACTATACTAACTTCATGAAAAACCAGCTTTTGATAAGTGGGATCAAAGGAGATATCTATGTCAGAAATTTCACTTACCCCGTCTAAACTTAATGCCTGAAAAGAATAACTGTAATAGGCTTCGGAAGCCCTTGTATTAAATTGCCTATCAATCAAATAATTCCGAATACTTCCTTTTCCATATGACTCAGTAATACTATCGTAATTTACTTTCTGAGGTTGAACCCATGAACTAGTTTTTTGTACAGTTACCTCAGTTGGAAGAGCAAAAACAGTTACGTTAAATACAATAACAATAAATAAAAAAATGTTAAATTTTCTCATCTTGCTTTTTCGAGATAGTTTAATCATACGTATTGATTTAATAGGCGTCTTCCATAATTTACAAGGCTAATATAATGAAGATTAATTTAACATTACTGAGATAGCTTGACTGAGAAAATTAAGGATCAAGCGAAAACTAATAACCATGTATCGGGGAAGCTCCTTACCACGACACTGTTAATCTCTAACTAAAGAATTATACAACCAATTTAGTAAGACTTGTGTAAATCAACGTTAAGAAGTAAAAAATGTAAAGCCCTAGAAATACAATTGATCCAATTTAAATGAAATACATTCTAGGTTAATTATAGTCTAAAAGCTAATGGCAGACACTTTATTCAATATACCACCTTTTGAGACCTGCCAATAATTTTGCCTACTCAACTACTAATGTGTAGTGTTGTACTTAATATTATATTTCGGACGATATTTTTTAATTAAATCATATTCCATTCTTAGCGCATACCTTCTGGACATTGCTCTACCGTGTTTGAATTTAGTAAACTTTTTTCCGCTTCTTTTATGCTCCTCAATACGAGTTTGAATGCGGTTCTTATGAGTTACTCCTATATAGACAACTCTTCCCCATCGATATAGTTTATAGACTACTGTATTTGAGGGATAAAAAATTCTAAGTGACAAACGAGTTCCCGCAAACGACATTACTCCGTACTTTATAGCTGGATTAATGTCTATAAAATCTTGTTCTAATAAATAAAATTGATGTTGATGCAAATAGTGCAAAATCATTCCTACACTCAACCCAAAACCTATTGATAAAATCACTTTTTTCCTTATCGTCATATCCCCTTCTGTAATTACTGCTTAAAATAGTAACGCAGAATTCTTAATAGAGGTATATGAAATTCACTTGAAAAAATAAAATGGTACCGATAGGAGTATTCTAATAAATCTGAATAATGAATTAAGAAAGACTCAATTCGGCTTTGTCAACTCGAATACCATCCATTCCTAGAATTACAACGGATACTTTTTCAGATAATTCCACCTTCTGACCTTTCTGCAATTTATGCCCCGCTTTTTCTACAATAAGACCTGAAAGTGTATCTGATTCTGTGCTTTCCAAAGTAACTCCTATTCGTTGATTCAAATCCACCAATGAAATTTCACCATCCACAGTAAATTTATTTCCTTCACCTACTACATTTGGTTGTTCTTGATCAAATTCATCTTGTAAATTACCAACTAGCTCTTCCAATACATCTTCCAGTGTTACGATACCGATGTTTGTTCCGTATTCGTCTTGTACAAATGCAAAATGCTGTTTTGCTGATCTAAACTCCTGAAGAAGTTTACTCAACATCATATTTTCTGGGATCAAAAGTGGTTTGCGAGCAATTTGTTTGAGGTCACTCTCACTGTTTGTTTTAACCAAATCCTTAAGATGAACAACACCTATTACGCTATCCAGTGATTTATCGCATAATGGAAAACGTGAATATCTAGCGTTTTTGGCGGTTTCATAATTCTTATCGAACCCTTCATTGATATCCAAAAACTGAACATCACTTCTAGGTTTCATTACCTGCCGAGCAACTTCATCGTCAAACTTAAATACTGCATTAAGTAAGTTGTGCTCATTGCTTGA
>JAHDFW010000045.1:0-1337 GCA_020627945.1 Cytophagales bacterium | reverse complement strand
AGAATAATTAGAAATAACGTAAATAAGATTTTGAATATGTCTGCTCCCATGCTTGATTTTAGTCTAAATTAGAATACTGATGAATCATGATTATGATCATCTAAACATAAATAAAACTAATTAATTCGTGTTGGCAAAATATAAAGTTTTGAATACTTAGTTGAACTCTCCCCATTGAACTCAAATATTCAATATAGTTCTCTGGAAAAACACTATGATTACGAGACATTTATCGTACTTTCGTCACTCACTGGTAATTCAAAACTCTATGAAATCCCCCCTAGTTAAATTTGACGTAAAGAATAAACCTGAGTTTTTCATAGAATTGAAAAAACGCGTGAATACTTATTTTGAGGAAAATAATATTTCAAAACATGCCAACCTCAAGATGAAGATCAAAACAGCAGTAATGCTTCTAGCCTACTTTGTGCCATTAATATTGATGGTTACAGTTGTTACGGCCCCGATTTGGTGTTTAGTATGTTGGCTTATTATGGGACTTGGCGTTGCTGGTATTGGTTTATCAGTCATGCATGATGCGAATCATGGTGCATATTCTAATAATGCCACGGTAAATAAAGTTTTAGCCTTTTCACTTAACTTCTTAGGTGGTTATCCTATCAATTGGACTATACAGCACAATGTTTTGCATCACACATCTACAAACGTAGATGGCTATGATGAGGATTTACATACTCCTTTAATCCGTTTATCACCTGATCAAGCATATCAAAAAAAGTTTAGGTTTCAAGCTTACTATGCTACTTTTCTCTATGGTATAATGACTATTTATTGGTTGATAGCAAAGGACATAGAACAAGTGATTCGATATGAAAAACTTAATCTACTTTCGAGACAAGGAAAAACATTAAAAAGAGCTTTAGCGGAAATTATATTTCATAAGACTTGGTATTTAATGCTTGTCCTGTTTTTACCAATGTTTGCTAGTCCTTTACTTTGGTGGCAAACCTTACTTTGCTTTTTCATGATGCATTTTATTGGAGGGTTAATTTTAGCCCTAATATTCCAACCTGCACACGTTGTGGAAGAAACAAGCTTCTACGCAGCGGATGAAAAAGGAAGTGTAGAAAATAACTGGGCAATCCATCAACTTTACACGACTTCAAATTTTGCACAAAAAAGCAAATGGTTTTCTTGGTACGTAGGTGGACTTAATTTTCAAATTGAGCACCATTTATTCCCTAACATTTGCCATATCCACTATAGCGAAATCTCTAAAATTGTAAAGTCTACGGCATTAGAATTCAACTTACCCTATCATGAACAAAAGACTTTCTTTGGCGCTTTGAAGAGTCATTATTCTTTAATCAACCGAT
>JAHDFW010000044.1 GCA_020627945.1 Cytophagales bacterium | reverse complement strand
CCATATTTCTGAACATGCTCATCCTTTACTTTCGGATCATTAGGTTTCTTAAAGCTTAGAGATTTATGTTTACCTGTTTTGAAGTCAAATACGTCTAAACTTGATTTTACTTCAACGACGCGATCAAGCATTCCTTTCAGCATTACATCATCTGCAATACGTGCTTTAACATGAATTTCTGGAGTGGTATTTTGCAGGTCATAATTCACCAGTTGCTTGTCATAATATGCTCCTAGGAATTTATATCCATATTCTAGATCATTGTCGTATTGAGTTGAAGTAAGAATTCCTTTTTGCTTGTCTAATGCTACACGGTAAAGTTGTAAAAACTCATCCTTTTCCAACATACGTTTTTCATCTTTAGAATTCTTAATGAAATGCTCTAAAGCTTCATGTGCAGCAGACCCTAATGCTAGACTTTCTGTTTTAGCAGATGGAATTTTGAGAACTTTCTCATAATAGAATGAAACAGCACATTTCAAATAGCTATTTAAGTCGGTTACGCTTAGACGGTAATCTTGTAGTAAATCTTTGAGCCAGTCTTTTTGAACAATTGCAGGTGTATTGATACTAAATTGATGGAGCCTTGTTACATAATCTAGTTCAAGATCACGAGAAACTTCGACTTCAGTTTTATTAACTACATTCTCCGCATTCAGCAGTTCGTCTACAAATTTACTTGCGGTAAGTGCTTTTTCATTTTCGTCTTCGACCGAGTAAGTTATAGTAAGTTTCTCTTCCGCTCTAGTCATTGCAACATAAAACAAACGTCTTGACTCTTCTTCTTGGACTAACTCGGCATCAACATCAACAGAAAAAAGATTCGGTGGAAATTTGAATCCCATTTTACGATCTCCTTTGTTCCAAGACTTGTCAACGCAATTGATTACATATACCTGTTTGAACTCAAGTCCTTTAGATCCATGTGCAGATAAGAATTGTACGCCTTCTTTATCAATAAGCGTTTTTGATAAGTCAATACTAACACCTTCTTGAATCATAGTTTCTAATAACTCAAATAGGTCTTTGAAACTTAAATTTGGATTCTTAAAAGTTTGCTGTTTAATAAAATCAAAAAATGCACGATAGATCTCAAGATTCCATGTTCTTTCTTCACTGTTTAGAATCCATTCTAAGACACCGCATTCCTCCATGATATAGCCAAAGTATTGCGAAAGACTATATTCCGAGGAAGCTTTAAGTACATTTTCTAAGAGCTCAGAAAGACTCTTGAATTGTTTAATTTCTCCTTCACTAAGTATATCTTTCCCTTCTTCTACATTGTGCAAAAGATGGCGCCAGTGAATTCGCCTGTTCTTATCCTTTACTTCTTTGTCATAAATCCACTTGTTTAGTTCTAGTCTTGCCCAGAAACTAAAGTTGGCAATACTGATTTGTGGAATCTCAAACCAAGGTAGAGTGATTACTTTGTATAATTCAGATTTGTTGGAGTATGGATGCTCAAGTTCTGCACTACAATATTTAAGAAGATTGATGAAGTTTTGAACCAGTTTTTCATTCAAGATATTCACCTTTTTTACCGCATTTACTGGGATTTTATTCTTTTGTAAGAACTCAATCAAAGGTTCCGCATCTTTATGGTTCCGATAAATTACAGCAATATCGGAGATGTTCTGTTTATCTTTATGTTGCTTGATAATTTCATCTGAGATAAAAGCATATTCTTGAAACCTGTTTTTAAATTCTAATACTTGAGGTTTTTGGTCAACGGAAGCTCGATCACTATTACCCGCAGAGAGTTGCTTTTGTTCTCCTGATAAAATTCTGGACGTATTATTACCAATTAGTGCCATTGAGGCATTCAGAATACTTTGTGTACTTCGGTAGTTAGTTACCATTGGGATGGTAAGCAAGTGTTCAGAATAACGTTTTTGGAAGTCAACAATGTTGTCCATGTTTGCTCCTTGAAAACGATAAATTGATTGATCATCATCTCCAACCACAAACAAGTTAGGATTTTGAAAGTAGCTTGCTAGAAGCTCTACCACTTCATTTTGACTTCCGTTTGTATCTTGATATTCATCAACAAGGATAAACTGATATCTCTCCTGATACCTCTTAAGGATAAAATCATTCTTCTTAAAGGCGTTTACCACCCAGAGAATCATGTCATCAAAATCGTAATACCCCTTTTCCTTAGTAATCTTAATGTAACTGTCGAATTCAGCTGAAGCATAAACCGTTTTAATAAACTTATCTGCTTCCTTTTGAAACTTACCTTCGTTGAAATCTCCCTTCTGTGCAGTTTTAGTATTTCGCTTGTAGTACATCTCTGGATCGTTTCTCAACTCTTCCAGATGCTGATGGATTTTATCTTTAACTAATTGGGGCGTCAATCCTTCTTTTCTCATTGTAGAGAAAATGCTTTTTAGATTGTTTACATCGTAGTAAGTACTCTGCTTGTATCGTTTAAGAGGATTTTCCGCATCAAAAGTATCGATGATTGACTTTAGAATTTGAATTCGTTCCAGTTCATCTATAGCTTCTAATTCCTTTTGGCCAAAATAATCAGAGTTTTCTTGAATTACCTCATTACAGAAGCTATGAAAAGTGGAAATTCTAACATCATGTCCAGTTGGTCCGATGAATTGAATTAGACGGTTTTTCATGGCTACCGCACCAGCTTCCGTATAAGTCAAACAGAGAATGTTTTGAGGATTAGCATCTGTTTTTTCAAGAATATAAGCTATGCGCGAGGCAATTACTTGAGTTTTGCCTGTTCCTGGTCCAGCGATTACCATTACAGGGCCTTCGATATTAGTTACAGCTTGCTTTTGATACTTATTAAGTTTTTCAAAAGCTTCGTGGTATATATCACCCGTGTTTGCGGTGCTGTCAAAATTGATTTCCTTTTGGTTTTCCAAGGCTTAAGTAAAGTTTAGTAATAATTACAAGGTATAAAAAAAGAGGTTTTCCTCGAAAGGAAAACCTCTTTTTCAAAAAATCAAAGTGCTGTTGTTACATTTGAGCATCTAATTTTGATGCCAAAGCTTGTTTTGGCACTGCTCCAACCTGCTTATCAACTAATTCTCCGTTTTTGAAGAACAATAGAGTTGGGATGCTTCTTACACCAAACTTAGCAGAAACACTAGGGTTGTTGTCAACATTTACTTTTCCTACTACCGCTTTTCCATCGTACTCTTCTGCAAGTTGATCTACCAATGGTCCGATCATTTTACATGGTCCACACCACTCAGCCCAAAAGTCCACCAATACTGGCTTATCACCAGACAATACTTCCTCGAAGTTAGCGTCTGTAATTTCTAATGCTTGTCCCATTTTTTTTATTTAAATTTTAAAATTGTTAGGTCACGTATTTAATTGTAGGTAAAACAAGCGAATTTTGTTAAAAGTTCAAAGTTACTTTTAATTGAATTGAAGTATTACCCTGTAGACCTTTAGGTTATATGTATTGAGTTCTGCCTAAGATCAACTCCAGTTTATTCGTTGAGAGGTGATTTGTTTTTCCTCGGTATGGAATATGTTTTTTCGTTGTAAACATAGTCGAATTTGTATTTTCTTTGTGGTACTAAACAATACTACCTAACCGAATAGCATGCTAACTAAACTTTTTCTCCTGTCCATGGTTGCAGGTTTGATGTTTCACTTCCCCGTAGTGGGGAAAGATTTTGCCAATCCTGATTATTACCTAATTGACTCATTGAACAAGGACGACTTGTCGGCACAAGACCAACACCTTTTAGATTCTGCTCTTCAAATTTATCATGAACGGAAGCATGATACCAGTGAGGTTTATGCACTTTCAATGTTGTCTGAGAATTTGTTACACCATTCTTGGGAACAGTATTCAGAGTTAATGAGAGAAAAAGTTTATGAAAAACTTAATGATCGCGAGAGCGGAAATCAACAGTTTTTTAAGAAAATGTGGGCTGGCGTTCTTGGCAATAAAGGTTTTGCTTTTTATGAAAATGGAGATGTTGACTCTGCATTGTTTTATTTCGAAAAGGCAGATAGGATTTTTAAGGAATTGGGAACTAAGGGTTTAGAAGCTCGTAATTTGTTAAACATAGCCATGGCATATGATTATTATTCTGAATATGATCGAGGTTTGGGTATATATTTTAAGGTACTACCCATATTAGAAAGTTTGGATGATGCACAAGCTGTTGCTGTATGCTTCAATAATATTGGGCATGACTATATGTGTTTAAAACAGGATGAGAAAGCAATAAAATATTTTGAAAAAGTTCTTAATCTTCCGGAAAGTATAGTAGGTCCTGAAATTATTGCAGATGCATTACACAATGTTGGAACGATTCATCAGGGACAAAAGCAATTTAAAGAGGCTAGGTCATATTTTTTGAGGAGTATAGCGTATCGAGAAGAATACGGAATGCAACATGGCCTTCCTGAGGTTTATTGTTCGTTAGGAAGTGTTTACCTTGGTTTAGGTCAATTAGATAGTACAAGAAAATATTATTTGGAATCCATAGAGCTTTATCAACAACGGCAAAATAAGGATGGTCTAGCTAGATCACTGGAAATGATGGCCGATTTTTATTTAGTTTCAGGCCATTTAGGAAAAGCGGAAGAATATGGGGTGAAAGCATTGGATCTTGCTCGAGAGTTAAAAGTTCCTGCCATTATAACTCAAAATGCCTTTACGTTAATTAAGATTTATCGCGGGCAGAAGAAATTTGAAGAAGCTATTCAGATTTATGATCTTTATTATGTTACACAACAAGAGATTTATAAAAAAGAGACTAATGATAATTTATATAAATATGAAGCAAGTCTAGCTAATTACAAGAAGGAACAACAAGGCTCTATAGATAAGAAGAATATTGAGATTTTAGAGAAGGAAAAACTACTTAGAAATTATACCATAGTGGCTATATTATTAATTGTAATAATAGTGGCATTAGTTTTATTGATGGGGTTTAATAAATTTAGAAGGGAACAGCTTAAGAAAGAAATAAAGGCTAGTCACCAAATTGAAATTCAACTCAAGGAAATTGATGTTCTCAAAACCAATATAAGTACCTTGATTCAAAAAGAGACGGAGTCTTTTAGTTCGGCTAAAGTAGAAATAGATTTTGATCGTCTCAATGAAATTTTAGCTACTCCTCTATCAGAAAGAGAGCAGAGAGTATTAAGAGAGTTGTCAATGGGAAATACCAATAAAGCAATGGCCGAAAATTTATGTGTTTCGGTAAACACGATTAAAACACAATTATCCAGCATATATAGTAAGTTAAACGTAAAAAATCGAACTCAGGCGGTTAACACAATTAACTCTATTGTTAAAGAAAAGTAAAAAAAAATGTTCTTTAAAAACGCTGTTAGGAAGTGTATGAGTGGTTTTGTGTTAATTTCACCCATATGGGTGAATGTCTATTCTAGTAAAAAAACTCATATTTGCTAGTGTTTATAATATGGCGTTAACTGTTGTCGCCTATGAATCTGAAATAAAATAAAATGTTGAACGATCACAAGTCCAAATTTTTTAGTAAAATTTTATTTTTATCCTTTTTGTTTTTAGGAACCTTGCAAGGTGCTCAATTAAAAGCGCAAGACCTTAAACTTAAAAACAGAGGAGGTAAATTAGTAAGACCGGTACGTGAACCTATCTTAAAAAGCATTTCTAAAAACAAGTTTTTAAGTGGTGTTATACAAAGTCTAACCTGTGAAGGAGGAGAAGGGGTCTTTTTCTTCTCAGTAAGTTCTAAACCGCAAAATCAAATTATTCCATTTACTTATACTATTAGTTACAATGGAAATGCGATTTACTCTGGGACAGGGGCGACTAATACTTCCATTCAAATAACAGAGCAGTTGATTAATCAACCTTTGGAGGCTGGATTGTATTCTATTTCTGGTGTGATTTCATCGAGCCCTAATCCTTCGCCATTTAACGGAGAAGTTTATTTAGGGTATGAATTGTATTGGGATGAAATAAATGCTGGATACGCTCAGCAGCCAAACAGTTACTCAGCGGTTGCGCAACTTTCAAATCCGATTGGGTATTTACAAGGTGTTTCAGCTAACTGCGGCGGGGCACAAATGAATGATTGGATTCAATTTACTCCGATAGCAACAAGTTCAGCAACTAATGCGGATAACATCATTAGGTTTACCAAAAATAATTTTAACACTCAATCTCCTCCCGTAACCGAAAGTTATTTGAGGTTTAAGAAGAATGGTGCTGGTGTAAAGATGATTTGGAATGATGTTCAGAATCAGACTTCTGCTTTCGTTAATTTAAATGCAAACCCAAAAATCCGAGTTGAATTTAAATCCGGAGGTATAGAGGTGTATGCTAATGATAACTTGGAAACAACATTACCCAATAATTCAGGCCCTGTTATTGTACGTTGCCAGTCAAATTCTCAAGGAGATGGATTTATTAATATTACTACCAGTTACTCTTGTAAACCTCCTGTTTACGCTAAATTAGAACGTAAAATTAAGGGAGTTAAATACAAGACTCAGTTTGATAAAATCTTCTTTTCATATGATGAAGAATACTACAGGTCTACAACCTCCACGCTCAATTATAAAATTTATGCAAGCACGGATAGAGTAGTTCCTTTGTTGACAGGAAACAACACTCAAACATCTGTTGTATATGGTGATAATAGATATGGTATAGATGTCTCTACATTGAATAATGGAGCCTATATTTTAGAGGTAGAAAATGATAAAAACGAAGCATTTTTCTTACGGTTTATAAAGGACTAATTACTACAAGGTTTATTATTTTGAATAAAGAATTAACATACTACGTTAGTCTGGTATTAGCGTTTTCTAGCTTACTTATAGTATCCTGTAGCGATAAAGCAAAGCAAAGTTTTGGAGGAACCTATGCGGCTGATAATGAAGTGGTGCTAAGTGAAGGGCAGTCACTAGAAGAGGAAGGGGAAACAGCCGTAGAATCGATCCCATTTTATCCTTCTACGGTTAGAAAAAAGAACATAGAATACTACGCGGATGTAATGTCGGCATTAGATTTCATTGAACGAAAAGGAGAAAAGGTACAGCCATCGGATTTGAACAGACTTTCAAGCGAGGTGGTTTTGCTACTCCGCTATACAGACCTAAGCAGTAAGAAAATATTAGAGAGCTCAGATCTTAAAATGGGCAAAACAGCAACCTTGCAGTACATGGCTGGAGAAATGCAGTTTGATTTAGTGTTAGTTCAAGGTGCAAAGAAAATTAGTTGCTCTGGTGTTCAATTGGAAACATTAGCTACAGAAGGGGCTAGACTAAGAGTAATGGCTTTTTTCTCCGATGTTGATTTGGAGGAACCCGTTACCATTAAGATGAATGATAAGCTCTTCGGGGCTGGAGAAATACTTCATAAAGGAATTATTAAACAAAAAATTAATTGATTTAACCATGATTCGGAAAATCAGAAAAAGTAGGTTGTCTAAGGTTATCTGTGCGGTAACATCGATAAGTTTTTTATCACAAATGATATCTCCTTCGGTGGCATTTGGACTAACCGGAGGACCAGCGCAGCCTGAGTTCAATTCATTTACACCTATCGGAACATCAGACATGGTGGATTTGTCTAGTGGTGATATGAGTTACAACATCCCTTTGATGGATGTTGGGGGGTACCCTCTTAATATGGCTTATAACGCAGGTGTCGGAATGGATCAAGAGGCGTCTTGGGTTGGATTAGGTTGGAACTTATCCGTAGGACAAATAAACAGAAATGTTCGTGGTTTGCCTGATGATTTTAAAGGAGACAAAATGCTTTATGAGAACTACCAGAAGCCGAATGTTACAGTGGGAGGAAGTTTTAAATTTACTCCGGCTTTGTTTGGAGTTGAAGTGGCTGGAGGTGCTCAACAAGTGGTAGATGAGCCATTTACTGTAAGTTTGGGCATGTCAGCCATGTATAATAATTATTCAGGGTTTACAATGAAACCGAGTGTTGGTATTCAGGTAGATTTAGCTGGTGTTGGTTCGGTAGGTGCAAATGTGGAGTCAGGTCCTGAAGGGATGTCCATTTCTCCTAACCTTTCTTTGCATACAAAAAATAGCAAAAAGAAAAAAAGGAATCAGCAGTTGGGGCTTAATGCTGGAGTTAGTTTTAACTCGCGTCAAGGACTTACCTCTACTACGTTGGGTATGAGTAGAAAAACACAGCAAGGATTTCTAAAATTTAAAAAGAAAGTTGTTGGTGATAAGAAAAGAGGGAGTTCTATGTCTTTAGGTTCTTCCATTTCTTTTACGGATCAACTTTACACTCCTTCCAAAAGAGTTGCAATGGAAACTGGGAGTTTTACCGTTAATGCTGCTTTAGGAGCAGAAGTGTTTGGAGGAGAAGGTCAAGGTCAGGTTACGGCCTATGGTACGGTAATGAAAGTAGCAGATACTGAAAAAAATGTAGCTGCATACGGATATAATAATACCGGTGAGGCTAATGAGTATAGCGTATTGGATTTTAATCGAGAAAAAGATGGTGCTTTCAGTGTGAATTCTACCAATATGCCATTAACAAACTATACGTACGATATTTATTCAGTTCAAGGACAGGGAGTTTCCGGTATGTATCGACCATTTAGAAATCAGGTAGGATATGTGTATGATACTAAAGTCACCGATGCATCTTTTGCAGGTACCTTTGGATTTGAAGTTGGTACTGGGAACTCGGTTCATGCTGGTTTAGATATTGAAGCTTCTGGTACGGTAAGTCATTCAGGACTATGGAGTGATAATAACTTTGCTAAAGATTACTTCGAGCAAGACGGAAGTTCGTTGAATTATGAGAAAGTACACCATAAAAATGTTGGAGACCTTAGTGTAGATCAGGATTTTAATATGTTTGATGAAGGAGGAAGGTATCATCCTGTACGTATTCCTTTTAATGGAGGTAAATTCAATCGCAAAGCTATTTCTCAATTTAATGAAAAGAATCAGGCTAATGGTTCTGAGAATGCTATAGATATTAATAGTAAAATAAAGCGAAGTCAACGACAAAGAAGGAATCAGGCAATCTTAAATTTAACAGTTCAAGATGTTGGTCAAGGTAAAGGGTTTGGACCAATGGTAAGTACACCTCAGCATCCGCAAGAATATACTTTTCCAACAGATGCTAAACCTCACCATACAGCAGAGGTTCAAATTATTAGAAACGATGGTGCTCGTTACATTTACGGATTACCGGTCTATAACTTGACCAAGAAAGAAGCAACTTTTGCGGTAGACAAAACTCCGAATTGTAATACAGGATTAGTAAATTACGATAAAGAAGAGTTGGTAGATAAAGATGGTTGGAAGGATTTGCCAAATGATAAATACTTCAATAGAATTACTACACCAGCATATGTTCACACACACTTGTTGACTTCTGTTTTATCTACCGATTATGCTGACCGAGACGGTGATGGGCCTACTGTGGATGATTTTGGAAGCTATACAAAATTCTCTTATAAATCATACGAAGATCTTAATGGTGGTACAAATAAATACAGATGGAGAGTGCCTTATGGAGTAGAAGAGGCAACATACAACGAAGGTTTTAAAACCGAACCTACAGACGATCAAGGGAACTATGTATATGGTGAAAAAGAAATGTACTATATCGATAAGATTGAAACCAAAACACATATCGCAATTTTCCATTATACAGAACGTCAAGATGCGAAAGGAGTTTTAGGCGAAGATGGAGGTTATGACCCTTCACAAAATTCCTATAAACTAGACAAAATAAGTTTATATTCAGTAGGTGAGTATGATCCTAACAATGTGGATCCGCAAGATCCAACCATAAACTTATCAACTCCGATAAAAGAGGCGCATTTTGAGTATTCTTATGCATTGTGTACAGGAGTGCCGAATAACGCAGGAGGTTTTTACGATGGCAATGGTGATGGTATTAACGATAATTACGATGGGAAATTAACGCTTAAAAAAGTGTATTTCACCTACCGTAATTCCTTAATGGGGAAATACACAGGTTATCGTTTTAACTATGGTGAATTTGAACAAATCGAATACCCGTTGGGGTCTGGCAATTTTATTCATCCAGATGGGTACACACCTAATATTCAGCCATCGCAACTGGTTATTAATTCTAACTATAACCAAAATGTTCCTGGCTCTGGACTTAACCCAGTATATAATGTTAAGGCCTATGATTTTTGGGGTAATTATCTTCCAAATGAGGGAGGGTGTGCTAATTTAGACCCAATTACAGCACCAGAGTTTTCGTTTACCTCTCAAAACAAAACGGTGCAAGATGTTCGATCTCAAGTATGGTCAATGCAAACCATTTCACTTCCGTCTGGTGGGGAAATTAACATTGATTACGAATCAGATTCTTATTCGCATGTACAAAACAAGAAGGTGAACCGAATGTTTAAGGTACACGGTGCAGGTCGTGTAAGCGATGGTACAGCTGTAGTAGAAGATGGGTTGAATTCAGGAAGTTTGTTTAAAGCAGGACCACTAAATACTCCGAATAACTATATCTATGTGGAGGTGGATCCAGACGAAAATGTAAACCTATCTACAGCAGAAATTGAAGCTAAATATCTAACAAACCTTACAGAACCTATCTATTTTAGATTCCTAACCAATATGACTGCTTTAGGTTCAGCTTCAGGTTTAGAAAATGCCGCCAAGTATGATTATGTAACAGGGTATGTAGATTATGATGCAAATGGAACCGCACAAGTATTTGAGGCAAATAATACTAAATACATCAGTATTCCAGTAAAATTGGTAGACAAAGAAGGTGGTTTAGGTGGAGGTTCACAAGTCAACCCAATGGCCAAGGCAGGTTGGCATTTTGCTCGTAAATACCTGAGTAGACATGCATATAGCACACAACCAAATGGTGACTCCGACGATATCGAAGCTATTGTAGTGGACTTACTTTCTCCACAAGTACTTAATAACCTTATTGCAGTTTTCACTGGGCCAAACGGAGAGTTAGAAAATAAAGGCGTAGCACGAAGGTTTATTAAAGAAAAGTCATGGGTTCGATTAGTTGAACCTGACGGAGAAAAACTAGGAGGAGGATGCCGTGTAAAGGAAATTAGAATGAGTGACGTTTGGGAAGAAATGAACCCTGGACAAGGAGATTATCAAACGATGAACTATGGGCAGAAGTATGAATACACACTCGAAGATGGAACCACAAGTGGAGTAGCGACCTATGAGCCCGTTGGTAATAAAGAAAACCCATTCGTTCAACCTGTTTTTGCTACCACAAAACATAAATTGGCTCCTGACGAAGAAAACTTTGTAGAAAAACCATTTGGGGAATCCTTTTTCCCGAGCCCTAAAATTACATATGCAAGAGTTACCGTAGCTAATCTTCAGGCAGGAGAACAACACCCTGATCCTGCAAGAACGGTAAAGCAGTTACACAAGACTGGTAAAGTTGTAACAGAGTTTTATACGTGTAGAGATTATCCTACGGTTGTAGACCAAACCAAACTTCAAGCCGAGGAGGATAAACAAGAGCTTTTAGATAATATTCTAAAATTGAACGTCCGTAAACATTTCACCGCTTCGCAAGGTTATGTTGTGCATCTTAACGATATGGATGGTAAGCAAAAGTCTCAACGTGTATTTGCCGAAGGACAGGATGTAGCCATTTCGGGGGTAGATTATATTTACGATAATTATACCACTCCAACTGGATTTACCGCAGCTGCTGAGCCAGAAAGAGTAAAAGGTAAATTAGACAATAATGTTCCAGTGATCAACGAAGATGGAACCGTAGAGGTAAGAACCATAGGAGTAGAAGTTGATTTAGTGAACGACTTTAGAGAAAATCGAAGTAAAACTCAAATCCCAGGAATCAATGCTAATCTGGCCAGCTTCTTTGTAGGTGTAATTCCAGGTCTAGTACCAATTCCATTACCAGATTATTCTCAAACAGAAGATCAGTTTAGATCTGTATCCACAACAAAGGTTATTAACACCTTTGGAATTCTTAAAGAAACAATAGCATATGATGCAGGTGCCGCTGTTTATACGAGAAATCTCGCATGGGATGCTAAAACTGGAGAAGTCTTGGTAACCGAAACGGTTGATGAATTCAATGATAAGTATTACACTTTAAACTTCCCAGCACACTGGCATTATTCAGGAATGGATCAAGCCGCACTTAACCTTGGATTGGAAGGTACGATAAACAACGTGTCAGGAGCAAACTATGAGCTGGATGGAGTTTTATCCAATCTTTCCGATTACCTACATGTAGGAGATGAAATCTACATGAATGGTATAGATGAAATTGGTTGGGTTACTAGTATTACAGGGAATCAGTTTAGCATGATTCGTAAAGATGGGTCGCCGATTTCTGGGTATTTTGGAGCCAATCAAGATAGCGAATTTAAATTGGTTCGTTCAGGTCATCGAAACTTGCAATCCGCTGGAATCATGAATATAACCCTAATGCGAAACCCAATAGACAATGGTTTAGGAGGACTTGTAAGTACATTAGGAACTAATTTTCTTGAAGAAAGCACTTGGGATATATGGCGAATAATAAATGCTGGAGCCGTAGACTACTCCGATGATTGGGCTGCAGGTTGTGAATGTGGAATTCAGCCAGGCGTAGAAGGGATAAATCCTAATCCATTCTGTCAGAACGAAAAAGGAGTTTGGAGAACCAAGTCTTCACGTACCTATTTAACCGGTAGGAATAGATATGCAAATGCAACCCCTAGGGTAGAAGGTTTCTTTTCAACCTTTCAGCCAATGTACAAACTCCAAGGTGGAAACTGGGTGAAAGATTTCAACGGTTGGACCTTTGTTTCAGAAGTAACCAGTTACAGCCCTTACGGATTTGAATTAGAAAATATGGATGCGCTGAGACGTTTTTCAGCTGCGCAATACGGTTATAATAATGTGTTCCCGATTGCAGTAGGGGCAAATACCAAATACAAGGAGCTTGGTTATGATGGATTTGAGGATCGTAGCTATGAAGCCTGTCCTTATTCTTCGCACTTCTCTTTTGAAGGAGAAATTGTGGATACAAAATCTCACTCTGGTAAACACAGTATGAAAGTAGCACCAGCAAGCTCGGTTACCATGACCAAGAAGTTGAGTTGTAAAACTGGAACTGGAGGTGTAAAACCGGTAACAGAAAAGGCGGTAAGATAATAGTTGATATCAAGTAAATGATAATACAGATGAAATTAAGTGATATGAAGAATCGATTCAAGAGCGTTTTCCTAATAGGATTTATGCTAATTCTTGCACTTACTCCGAGTACTAGTTTTGGACAACAAACATATACGTTAAACCACGGTTTTGGAGCTAACGGGTCTATTACAATAAAAGCAACGGCAACCTGTGGAGGGCAGGTCCAATATTCTGTGTGGTGTAATAGAAAATTTCGTTCAGTCAACATTAAATATGGAAATGGTGCGTATATGCCATTAACCAATGAGAACTTGGTGCCAGGTGTTGGAGGTAATGGTGAGTTTGCTGATAATACGCTTTATCAATGGACTAAAACTTTTCCAAATACAAATCCCTCCACTACTTTACAAATTTCATTTCAATACAAAGGTTTTGGATGGTGTGGGGCATGTTGGTCTGACCCTATAATGAGTTATGGTTATGTTGGAGATAATCCGGATGTAACCGTTTCGTTTACCAAGAATCAACTTTCTCCAAACACATGGGAGTTTATTTATACAGGGGATAATTTATTAACAGGAACTGGAGTTAGCAGTTATTCTTATACGTTTGATTATGATATTAATCAAACTAACCCTCTGATTCAAGGAAATAGTTTGACACCAAATGGGTTGATAGGTACAAATCCAAGTACGGCAAACCCTCATTTTTATTGTCAAACAGGTCAACCAGATAATACATCGGCACAACTTAGTGTTGATCTTAACTATGCTTTGGGAGGAAAAACACTTACCTGTAAGCAAAATCCTACTGAAGGGATTAACCTAGATGACCTTTGTACCTATATCTCTGGTTTTAATGTAGAAAACACTCCTCCAGATCAGTTTTCTAGTTTGGTGACTACTTCTACTATTTCAGACCCAACACTAGCAGGGCAAGTGCAACAACACACGATAAATTTTGGAGATACTCCATCTAACTCCAACGTTAATTTAGGCCAAAATATTCCTCATACTTATGCACAAGAAGGGAGTTATAATGTTGAAGAATATATTGAGTTTGAACCAGGTTGCGGATGTACTCAGAATACGAATTACAATACCAATAATCCATGCTATCAGATGTCTCCAATTGGGATAGTAGAATCCTTTGTAAACGGAGAGTATGTGTATACCATTACTCCGTCCGAATATACAGGGAATGCGGGCTTTGTTCCGACTAACATTAATATTAATTGGGGAGATGGAAACGATGATGACTATCAATTTGGTGATGTAATAACGCATGTATATGATAATCAAGGTTCGTATGGAATTACACAGACCACCTATTTTGAAGGTTTTGAGCCTTGTGTTATTTATACAAAAATAATATCGAATGAGTTTTGTTGTGAGAATTTTGCTCCAGAACCTAATAGAGACTACTGGATTAGTGCGTGGGTACAGGAAGAGCATGCTCAGCAAGTATTAAATTACCCTAATGCTTATTTGCAGTTAAAATTCAATGATGGAGCAGCCACAGTTGAGCAGTTCAATGCAACGGGAGATATCATTGAAGGTTGGCAAAGAATTGTTGGGAAATTTAAAGTTCCAGGATCCGCTACCGAAATGGACATTGAAATGATCAACGATAACCCAGGTATAAACGCTTATTTTGATGATATACGGATTCATCCATTTAATGGAAGCATGAAGTCGTACGTTTATGACCCTGAAACCCTATGGTTGACAGCAGAACTGGATGACAACAACTACGCGACTTTTTATGAGTACGATAAAGAAGGACAGCTGATTCGTATTAAGAAAGAAACAGCTCGTGGTATTATGACCATTCAGGAGTCTAGATCTAGTAACCCAAAGAAGCAATAAGGAGTGTATAGTAAAACCCGATATATAGTCCTTTTTGCGATAGTTTTCTTAACTCATTCTGTCTTGTTTGCTCAAGATGTAGATGTTGTATTAAAGAAAATTAAAGAGAAATATGCTTCGCTGGAGAAGGTGGAATATACCACTCATTATCAGCTGTTCAAAGGGCATAATGGAACTCAAGTTAAAGACTCGTATGAAGGCTATGTGTATCGTAATGGCAAAAGCGTTTATCAAAAAATAGGAGAAACGGAATTTGTTTATGGCGCGGATTATTACCTCCACATTAGTCATAAGGAGAAGGCATTGGTTTTAGACCTTGCCCAGCAAAATATTAATCTTGAAATAGACCTTAAACAGGCGTTACAAGGATGTAAAAATAAGACGATCGAGGAAGAAGGAAATCACTACATCATACAACTTGAATATCAAGATTATGGTAATCATCCATACTCAAAGATTAGAATGAAGGTAAGAAAGTCTGATTATTTACTGTCCAATTTGGGACTTTACTATAAAGGATCTCAGGACTTTTCGAACGATCGTAATAAAACGGATTACGCACAGCCGTATTTAAACATTGAGTTTAGTAAGATTTCGACTAAGCCAAGAGATAAAAAAGAACTATTTGAATTTTCGAACTACATATCAAGCAACAATGGAATGCTAAATCCTTCGGGAGACTGCGTAGGCTATGAATTGATTGATAATCGTGTGAAATAAAAAACTATGAAAAGATTAAACGTGAAATTAATCGTGGTGTTAGTAGCCTTATTGACTTGGCTACCTTCATTTTCTGCAGAAGTTCAATGGACCAGCCGTTTGGAAGGGAATGATATTCCTGGAGGATATATGTTGGTGGAGGATGGAGATTTCGATGACCTTCAGAATCCGAATGCATTTACTGACGTTCAGGCTTTTGGTTTTGTTAGACTTGGGCTCAACAAACGAACTGCCATGGATCTGGAAGTTGGTGTAGACTATGATATTCAGGTAAATATGGATATCACGCTGTATGACAATGCGGGTAATCAAATTCCGCAACCGCTTTCTATAACACGGACTATTAATTATAGAACCTTGCAAGATGGTGGCGTAGTCAATATTTCTGATTATCGTATGACTAACCGTCATCGTTTTGAAGTGGCAGTAACTGGAGTGTTGATTGACGGGCAACCATTGGTAGGAGCATTAAAAAACTATGTGTATTTGGAGGCAGGCTTCTATGCCGAACGTTACTATCAATTTTCAACTCAAACAGCACCTATTCTTTCCTCTCGGATGGTTCATTATCTGGCGGATGGAACAATAGATAATTCATGTCCAACCTATGATGAGACGTGCCAGAATACAGATGAGATTTATTTGAGTTGGGACTATGTTGATGGAGCAGAGTATTATGATTTTGAATGGACTTGGGTGGATAACTATGCAGAGTCTGGGTTAAATGCATTTCGTCAGAAAATAGACATTCCTATGACTGAGCAAGAGTTCAGACACAATAGTAGTAGAATTAGAACCAGTGATCATTATTACAGATTACCGCAGATATTTGCCAAAGGATACTTGCTTGTAAGAGTTAGAGCAGTCGGAAGATGGTTGGGTGCTCCAACGAAAGATTTGTACGGAAAATGGAGTAGTGACGTAGGGAATATAAAAGAAAATGTATCGAATTGGCCAAACGTAATTGATATTGAGCATGAGCACGAAGCACCTAAAAACTGGCAATATCAGGCTACCTATGCAGAGGAAGGAAAGAAAAAAGAAGTTACCCAATACTTTGATGGAAGCTTAAGAGGAAGGCAAACCGTTACTCGTATAAACAGTGATGATAATTCGATAGTTGGAGAGACTATTTACGATAATGAAGGTCGTGGAGTGGTTCAGATTTTACCAGTTCCACAGAATAATCCAGCTATCAGATATTATCCAGAAGTAAATGAACATGGAGGAGTTCCATTTAGCCATTGGAATTTTGATTGGATCGACTCGACAAATGTTTGCGATACGATTTATAGCGATACACTCGATCAAACTTCTGGTGCAGGAAAATATTACTCTGTAAATGCTCATTTGACTGATGATAATTGGCAGCAGCATGTTCCTGAGTCTTATGGTTACCCATATACTCAAGTTGAATATACACCAGACAATACCGGTAGAATTAGAAACCAAAGTGGAATTGGAAATGATCACCAGATTGGTTCTGATCATGAAACTAGGTATTTCTACATGCAGCCTTCGCAAGAAGAGTTGAATAGGCTTTTTGGCTACAAAGTGGGATATAACACTCGATACAAAAAAAACATGGTCATAGATGCTAACGGTCAAGTAAGTGTTTCATATTTAGATGCACAAGGTAGAGTTGTGGCAACAGCAATGGCTGGAAATAATGCGACTTCATTTGATCCGTTAGATTCCGAATCTGATGGTACATTTCACAATTTTATGGCATCTGATCTATTGAACAAGTTAGATCCTTCAGATCCGGATACAGATCAAGATAATAACGACCCCTTTTCAACACTAATCAATGGAGCAGTAAACGATGGATTAGAGTATAGCACGCAACTTGGTGTTACAGATGATGGTACCGAGTACAATTTTTACTATAATGTACTCGCTGGAAACTATACTGAGGAGTGTGATGGTGTTAATGGTGTAGACTTTCCATATGTATTTGATTTAGACCTTTCCTTAAAAAATGATTGTGGTGAGGAAATTTTCTTGGGTTCATTCCCACAAACTATAACTCCAAATAATGATACGTTGGATTTTACAGAAGATCAGATTCAGTTGTTAAATACTGGAACGTATACGTTATATAAAAAGCTTACGATCAATCAGGAAAAGTTGGAAGAATATAAGTTGACTTATCTTAATTCTGATTCCAATGCATGTATTTTGGATTCAAGCTTTTTTACTCCTGACACCTCGAATGATTGTGGTACGACTTGTGACGAATGTTTAATGGAACTAGGGAGTTGGGAGGATTACAAAGCGCAAATAACGCTGGATTTAGACCAAACCTCATTAACCGCAGCTCAAGAAACAACGTATCAAGAGATTTATAATACTCTGGCGGATGCATGTATGGCTCCTTGCCAGCCGTTGACCAGTTGTGATGTTTATAAGGCCATGTTATTGCAAGATGTGATGCCATTAGGTCAATATGGGTCTACGGACCTTGCTGATCCGCTTAGCGTATTTACGCCTGGGTTATTGTCCGGTTATTGGAGAAGTGGTGGAGTTTCATATGTAGATCAGTTTGGAATGGCAGCTTTTGTAGAAGCATATCCTACAGCTGCTACGGCTGGCTCACTTAGTAATACTGAATATTCGTTTTCCAATACAGGGTTTGGAGGCGCCGTAATGGTGGAGCCATGGAGATTAACTAGACAAGAATTTATAGATAACTTCCAACCAAGTTGGGCAGAAACACTTATTCAATTCCATCCAGAATATCCATTGTACCAGTACGCAGAGGAAATTTGTACTAAAACTTATTCTGTTCCCGCTTCTCCAAACAATCAAGATTTGTCTAGTGAGGAATTTGATGAGATCTTAAGAAACAACATTTTAACATTAGGTGATGCATCAACAAACAATTTTGGAATTGACTTTTTAAATGGATCTTCAAATTGGATTTATAGTATTGATCCTTATTTCCAAAATTCTGGAGGTTATGCAGTTCATAATAACTCTTCTCCATCTGCATCAACGTTAATGTTAGCAGCGATCAGTAATTATAAAGGGAGTAATTATACAATGTTACAATACGCGATTAAAACCATTGTTTACGGGAACAACTATAGTTCAGGGGTGCAGGCGATGGTTTTAGCCAATAATAACTGGACAGATGTTCAGAACAATTATCCTACACATGCAGATGAAATCTGGCAAACGTACAAGTCGTACTACCTTTCTTATAAAGGACAGATTAACCAGTATTTTATGGATTTGTATGGGTTTAATAATGGATTATATAATGGGTGCATAGGTGATGGAAATTTTAGTTTAGGCATTGTTACCGATTTTGATCATGATCTTGTGAACTATCCAAGTATGGTAGCCAATATTTTGGGGACCTTGAATTTACCAACTTTCCCTACACAACAAGCATTGTTTTGTTCAGAGTATTATGACTCAAAGACCATTAGATTTGCACGAGTAGATGTGCTGTACAATTCGGGTACATCAGAAGCAGGAATTATTGCAGATGCATCCGCAACAGCAGATCACGAGCAATGGTTACAAACGGGTCTTTGTCCGTTGACAATTGATATGGAACGGTTGCTTAACAAATTAGCTGTGGAGGGCTTGTTAAATCAGTCGACGGATATGGCAAGCGTGAACGAATTTGTTCCAGATTTATATGCGGGGGTTACAGGCTCTTATCCAACCATCGGTTCGGGTATGGGTATTAATGGAAGCGTAGTTGGGACTGATTTGGTTTTAACATTCCAACCTCAACCAACAGGAACTCCATGTGCCGTTACTTTACCTCAAATTGGAGCTGGATCATGGAGTGCTTATGGGACTTCGTGGTTTATCTATGAAATTTCATCCTCACACCCTGTTGCCGGAACTAATCAGGTTCAGGTATTGGTAGTTGCAGGAGCAACAGAAGCTTCAGCAAGTGAGTATGTGATGACCTACACCAGTTGTATTGATTTAAATGCATGTCAGGCCGAGTATTCGGCTAATAATGCAAATAGTATTGATTGTGACCGCGAAGAAGAATTTGAATCAGCGATGCTTGTTTTACTACAGCAATTAGTGGCGGATCAAGTAATTCAGAATAATGTTGATCTAACAACATATCCAGAATTTACTACTAGCATCTTGGTTAATTACTTTGGTGCAAACGCAACTTGGAATGGACTTTCAGGAACCATAACTTCAACTAACGGATCTTTTAACTTTGGATTTACAATACCATCTAATACAATCTTCTTTAACTCTTTTGATCTTGTAAATGGAGAGCTTCACGGAAGTGTGGCAACAAGTGGTGGATCAATACAAATTCTCCTTGGAATTCACGGTGCATCTGATGGATTATTGGACTTCAATTGTCCTTGTGTTGAAGAAGATTTACATCTTCAAAGAAGAGTGATGCAATTGCTGAACGAATTACTTGCTTCTCCAAATCCAACAGGAACACAACCATCAGGATTGTTGGCAATGACCGATCCTTATTTTAATGGTGTTGAGCAGGAAATTTCCTGGTTTTATAATACACATACATATCAAAATGGTTGTTTAACTTATTCTTCTCATTGGTGGCCAGCACCAACCAAAATTGTTTTTCCTAGTCCATGTCTTACTCTGACTTTGTGTGGGGATGGCTTTAGTTCGTCGAATACGTTTTTATCTGTGTCCAATTTGGAATTAGATATCAATACACTAACATTTACGTGCGAAGTATTGTTGGATAATGGGTTGAAAGCGGTAGCTACGGGAACATTGGATTGTGTTACTATTCCATGTGATGATTGTACACCTTATTCGCAAGCTCCAGTAAGCTGCACGGATGTATATCCAAACTACGTTCAGTTTATGGACAATCAATTTACTACAGGATATACAGCTCAGGAAGATTCGGCATTCAACGCAGATTATATTATAGCGGATAGTACTTTTTGTGATCAATCATTGGCGTACATTTTTAATAGTTACCAATATTATATTCAAAATGCTATAGGTGTTGGAGGAGTTACGGATATCAATGCGTTGAACTTTTTGACAATTCAGCAATTTGGAAGTACTTCTCTAGGATATTGGGAATTGGGATTAGTAGATGCAATAGATGCGTATTTAGCTTCTGGAATGGATGATCCATATGGTTCTAACTACGTTCCATGGAATCAATATGTCGAAGATGTTTATTTGGTAGCGAATGAGGTTTGCCCTCCAGTTTCACCTGCAATATCATTTCCTTCTGCGGCTACGGTTTATCCATGTGATCAATGGCAAAACCATGTGGCTTATGTAAATGCACAAAATCAGCAAAACTTATACAACCAACAAATGTGCGATGCATTTGCTCAAGCCTATATTGAAGGGGCTATGAGTACGGTAGTAGAGAATTTCTATGAAGACCATACCGATAAAGAATACCATTACACATTGTATTACTACGATCGTGCTGGCAACCTTATTCAAACTGTACCGCCGAAAGGAGTAGATCGTTTAGAATACACGTACAATATGAACACTATTCCAGCGACGGAACAACCTGTTCAAGGTTCAAATGGTGTTACAACAGGAGCTACAAACGATGAGATTAATGCATATAGAGTAGCTAACCCAGGAGCAACTGCAACAACCGATGGTATTTTTGCTACTGGGAACCTAGCGCCAGATCACACATATGAAACGGACTATAGGTATAACTCATTAAACCAATTGGTTTATCAGCGTACTCCAGACGGAGGCGAAAGTCGATTTGCCTATGATAAATTAGGGAGACTAACAGTGAGTATGAACGCAAAACAGATGGGGGAAAGTCAATTTAGTTATACCGTATATGACTTTTTAGGAAGGGTAAAAGAAGTAGGTGAAATGACTATGCCAGCCAATTATTTTGAAATCAATGATATTGGCCGCTTGGTGTATTTTGGGACTAATAATGAGTTTCCAATAACCAATTTATCTTGGGCTAATAACTTAGATAATCAACCTGGTTTTTCGAGAGAAGAGGTAACTCATACGATCTACGATGAGTTGTACGATGGTGTAAATCCAATCACAGCTCCTGTAAATACAAACAATGGTGGACTTTCTTTAGCTCCAGTAAGTGTGGTAGATTTATTCGGATCTGACTATGCAATAGATAATACCAGAAATAGAATTGTAGGAGTAATTTATCAAGAGGATCATGATGTTGATATCAACGTGTATGAAAGTGCTACATTCTATGATTATGACGTTCACGGAAATGTTAAAGAATTAATTCAAGTTCATAATTCAGAAGCATTGCAACTATTGAATCAGCACATAAAGCATTTTAACTATGAGTATGATTTGGTAAGTGGAAATGTAAACAAAGCAATTTATCAGCAAGGAGAAGTAGATCAGTATATTCATAGATATTGTTACGATTCTGATAATAGAATTACGGTTGCCGAAACTTCTAAAGATGGTGTGATCTATGAGAAAGACGCTAAGTACTTTTACTATGATCATGGTCCGTTAGCTCGTACAGAGATTGGTGAGGATAAAGTTCAGGCATGTGACTATGCCTATACCATTCAGGGTTGGATTAAGACCGTAAATGGAGAGCAAATTGATCCAGCTACTTCCATGGGATTAGATGGAGTTACCGCTTCTATAAATGCAGAGGGAGGTCAGGATGTACATGGGTATAGTTTGAGTTACTATGACAACGATTATAATGCAGCAGGTAAGGATATGTTAAACTACTCCAATCTTAATACTCAGGGGCAAGTAGGTGCATCATTGTACAATGGAAACATAAGATCTATGTACACAGCATTGGTTGACCAAGATCAAGTTGCTTTGGAAACGCATAACACCCAATACCAGTACGATCAGTTGAATCGTATTAAGAAAATGGATGGATTTTATGGTACCGTTACAGGTAATTCGGTTGCTTATGCAGGATCAGGTTACAATTCAGAATACACATTTGATCCAAACGGTAATTTAGAGACGTTAAAGCGATATGCGTTTGATGGAACGAACTCCGTGTTGATGGATGACTTTATATACAATTACAATGAACCAACCAATGGTGGGAATAATAACAGGTTAAGCGATGTTCGTGATCTTGCTGGTGCATCCTTATTCAACGATGCTGACATTGATAACTCTATGCAGTCGGGTAACTATGATTATGATGCCATAGGTCAATTGATAGAGGATGAAGACGAAGGAATAGAAAAAATTCTATGGAAGGTGACGAATAAAGTTGAGGAAGTTCAGATAGATACCGATAATGATCAAGTAGCAGATAAGTTCATCCATTTCGACTACGACCCAATGGGGAATAGGATAGCTAAGCACGTATCACAAGATGGAGACTTAGTAGCTTCTACCTATTACACATTGGATGCTCAGGGCAATAGTATGGCTATTTATTCAGCACAATTAAACAATAATGATCCGAATATCGTAGATGTTAAGTTAGATGAACGTCATATTTATGGGTCAAGCAGAGTAGGAATGGAGCGACCGAATCAGTTGATGGATTATCAGGAAATCGAAGTGCCAGGTTTTGTTGAAATTGATTTAGCGGATGTAAACATAGTTCCTATCAACTGTAGTTCATTGGGCTGGAATTTTATTGACGGATCAATTTCCACTCACCAATCAACTGATTTTGATAACGATGGAGATCAGGATTTAGTTGTGAGTTATACAGGTGGATTCAATTCTTTTTCTGCGCACTACATGTTCAATACCATTCCAGGAGAAGACTATACTGTTGATTTCAGCATATTGAATTATCAGGCTAATATTTCATCATCTCCAGTATACAATTGTTCAGGTCCGATGACCAATCCAATATTTAATGCACCAGGAAATTACTCAGTGACCTTTACAGCGACCAGCAATGTGTCAAGGTTTAAATGGTTCAATATTAAAACAGGATTGCCATCGGGTCAGATTGTGATTTCTGATATGAGCATTACAGGTCCTGGAGATGTATTAGGCAACGGAGGAAATGGTGGGACTCAACCGACGTTAGCCTTAGATTACAGTAATTTAGTAGGTGATAAACACTATGAATTGAGCAATCATTTAGGCAATGTTCAGGAGGTAATAACGGATAGAAAACTCCCACAACCAGATGGTACAGGACTGCAGGTAGACCACTATTTAGCAGACGTTTCTAGTTATTCAGATTATTATCCGTTTGGGATGATAATGCAGGGACAACGATTGTTGGCTGGAATGGCACATAATGGGTCTTCAGGCAACTATACGGCAGCTTCTGGGCAGAGTGAGAACTATCGTTACGGGTTTAATGGAATGGAGATGGATGATGAGGTGAAAGGGAAG
>JAHDFW010000043.1:2636-24021 GCA_020627945.1 Cytophagales bacterium | reverse complement strand
AAAAAAGGTCTGCAAAACAATGAAATCTAATCATTACTTGCAAGGTATTTATAACTTAATATCACTTGTTTTCAGCTTGTTCATTCCGAAAGTAGCTTATCTAAATCTTCTCTTAACTCAGGCCAACCAGGTCTGTTTGCGTCGGAACTATATACCAAACCTTGCTTGTCCAAGAGCATAAATCTAGGAATACCGTAAATTTCATAATGCCCCGAAAACTCATTCTGAAACTTATCATCTGCCATTAATTGTACACCTGCAGGCTTTTTATTATCTAAAAACCTAATCCACTTATGCCTCTCTGTATCAACAGATACATACAGGAAAACAACATCTTTATCATGATAATCTTCTTTTAACTTTTTCATTTTAGGCATTTGAGCACGGCAAGGTAAACACCACGTAGCCCAAATATCTAAATAAACTACCTTCCCTTTAAAATCAGACGGCTTCACCAAATTACCTTCCCGATCCTTGCAAGCAAATGGATACAACTCTTTTCGTTCTTGAGCCAATACATCAATTCCCATTAAACATATCACACACGCAAAAACTGTTATTATTCTCAACTTATACATTGCTTCTTAAATAAGTTACATTTCCATACTCTCAACAATCAATCCAAAAGTATTGTTTCAAATTATAAGAAAAGATTTGATAGATGCATGTAAAACTACTCATCTGATAATGTATTTAAAAAAGCTTCCAAAGCTTCTTTTTCCTTGACAGATAAACCAATAGGTCTGATAGCCTTAGCTATTCCAGTTCTATCTTGACTAAGACCGCCCTTGTCATAATTTTCAATTACATCCTGTAATGTCTTCGCACTTCCGTTGTGGAAATAAGGAGCAGTGTTAGCTACATTTCTTAAGCTGGGTGTTTTAAATGCCTTGTGCGTGGCAAAAAATGGGTATGGAGTCATTTCAAACTCATTCTTCACTCCCACCTTATCTATATTTTGTCTCCCAACATCGTCCGTTACTATTCCTATGTTATGGAATTCATTATCTCTAAAATTCGGACCTTTATGACATTCAATACAATTCGCCTTACCAACAAACAAACTTAAGCCTAACTTTTCAAGGTTTGAAAAAACATTAGTATCTCCCGCAAAAAACCTATCAAACTTAGAGCTATTAGACACTAAACTCTTTTCATATATCAAAATACATTCTTCGATCTGCTTGTAGGAAATAGAAGAAGTGCCATAAATAGAATTAAATGAGGATCGATATGAAGAACTTGCATTGATCCTATTCAGCAACTCTTCTATGGTCATATCCATTTCTTTTGGATTTGTCAACACATCATTCAACTGCTCCTTCAACGAAGTTGCTCTACCATCGAGAAAGAAGTTAACTTGTCCCGAAAGGCTTGTTAATGCAGGAGTGTTACGAGGTAAAGTCTCACCATTTGTTCCTACCGAAAATCTAATATTATCAGCAAATGAATTTGAGGGTTTATGACAACTGGCACAAGCAATGTTTTTGTTTTTAGACAATGTAGGATCAAAAAACAAGCTCCTACCTAAAACCAACTTTTCTTCATATGACGTTGCCTTAGACTTAGGGGGTTGAGGTGTCCCTAGAAGTTTAACCTTTTTCCAGGGCCCCACCCATTTAAATTTATTGCTCTGAATAAACCCAAAGGTTAAAAATAACAGAGCAATAAGTTGCAGCTTCAATAATTTTCTAAAATGCATGAACCACCTTGACGTAACTAAGTGCCTCTTGAGTTAAAGAAGATTTACTTATGTACGCTATAGCTCCTGGATTCTTTGCCACATATATAATAGCCTCCTTATCATCATTCACTTTTGTTGGCAATGGCTCCGCATTTTGATACAATCTTTCCATAAAATATCTTTCTACACTTACATTATCCATCTTCAAAATATTACTATAAAAGGACGTCTTCGTATCATTTCCTGTTTTAAAATTCACAGGCTTTATCACAGCATTAGTTTGAGGCCATCTTCTTTTCAACTTTCGGGTATAATAAAGTTTAACCTGAACCCCAGTCATTTGACTCATAGGATTTTTTTTGTTTATAATTACTACTTTATCCTGAGAATTAGCAGTAGCAATTGCTCCAACCAATAGAAAAGCAAATAGCAAGTTTTTAATTAATATATTTTTCATCTTAATATCTTTTATATAAACAAAAATTAAAACCCAAAAGCAGTTTGTAAGCTGATCCCATGTTTAGATCTAGCTCCATCTAAATGATGGATATACTCTATCTTAACTCTATTAAACTGAGACAAATCATATGCCAAACCTACCATAAATGCATTGAAATTTGGTACATAAACCATGCTACCTTCTCTATTACCATAATAAGGGTGATTCTCAGCATCAAAACTTGTTAAATCGTATCTCAAATATGGTCTCAACAATTTATCATTCAACTTAGTATTGTAAGATAATTCACCTGTAAAGCCAAACAAACCGTAACTAGACTGAGGAAGATTACCTCTTAAATCCATTATACTTGAAGAATGTACTTCTCCGAAAAAATTAAAGATTTTACCCGAATAATAAATGTAAGGATTAAAACCTATTTCACGATAAAATGTATTAACACCGCTTACTTGTTCGGTTAGTGGTCCATAATAAAAGGACTCAAACTCATGAAAGTATCCACTAAGCCCTACTCTAAACTCTTTAGGCCCGGGTATAATTAATTCCAACAATCCTGTTGCCATAATCGTTTCATCAAAATCTCTGGCATATGCCGTTCCGGGAGGATCTTGATTTCTACCATTTGTTAGCGAAACTATGTAATTCAATGCCAATCCATTGTTGTCATTAACAAATTTACCATAAGCATTAATCCCCACAGAATGCGTAGGAACAAACTCCAACTCCTCCTCTACTATGTCACGTATTTGAATAGAATTCATCAGCCAAGCTCTTGCATATAAATTACGATTGCTAAAACCTATTGGAGTAAAAAACAAACCTACCTGCAACCCAAACTTATCACTAAAATTATAATCCAGATAACACCGCTCAAAATCAAGACCAATATCATATGAACCTCCCCGATCCGTTTGGAGATTAACTTCTCCCTGATATGTTAGATTTTCGGTCAATGTTGCCGTAATTACAAAATCAGCTCCTACAATTCCAAAACCTTGATTCACATTATTAGGATATTCAGATGAGGGATAAGCCTCAAACAAATCTGCAGCCTCTTGATTTGCTGCAACTCCAAACACCCGACCATAAGTCATGTCGCCAAATCCATTTATCTTGACTGTAGTACCATTTTGTGCAAAGCACATCACAGAAGCAAGACAAAGCAATAAAAATATACAATTTTGTTTCATATTAATTTGTTAGTTTAAGTTAGGAAAGAAATATATAACAAAATATAGATTATTACAATCTTCATTGTGCCTATTATTCATCAAAACACTTATAATCAACACAATTACATCCTTAAATTAAACAAACAAACCTTCAATCACCTTAAATCAATGCTTGAAGAAAAACAACGTGTAAAACAAACATTACAAAACAATCAATATAACTATTCCTATAACAATACAGAATAATTGTACACAAGTGACCATTAACAATACAATAAAAAAATACAATTTATGACAATTGTATCACCAAACATATTTGTGCTTCACACCGTTTATTAGATCATTTTAAAAATAGCCTTTAGAGCTAGGCAACGACACTCAAATTTACAAGGAGTTTTTTTTAATTCCGCTAACCACTCAATAACCAAGTCTAAAGAAACAAACAGTTATAAATCATGAAATGTTAATGTGTTGAAGAAATTATTGAAATAGGACTCCTCGATATTATTAAAAATTACTAAATTACCGCTTAATCCAAATTGTTAAGGAACAATAAAAAAATGACGTCGCATAATGGAATGTTATAGGTGAAAATACAATTTAACATATCGCAAAAATTAGGTATCAATAATATCTCAATTGTTATATGTGTATTAGCAACTGCTTTATACTCCATCAATCAATTAAATCAATCTTCTCAAAAAAATGATCTGATTTATAAAACTTATGAACCGTCAATTGAGGTCATCGAAAAATGTTTTGAACTATTAGATGTATCTAACAGGTTAACAGGAGATTATTGCACCATGGCTTCTGAAGGTCCCGACGTTCTTGCTGAATTAGGTGAATTCAGAAGTGAAATAACAACGGTTCAAACAAACTTTCTCCAACAAAGGAACCATCTAATAGAAACTTGTAGTGTGGAGGATACTTCAGTTTTAACCAGAATAAATGAAATACTGCTAATATCGGACTCGTTGATTAGTCAGCAAAACAATATTTTCCAACAAGATCTAAGTAATCCGGAAAAGAATATGATGATTTTGAGTAAATTCATACAAAAAAGTAATCTACTTAAAGAATCACTTAGCTCATTAGAAAACATTTTAGAATCAGAAGCAGAAATTTTCAAGGAAGAAATTAACGATTCTAATGAAATCATGAGTTTCCTCTTGTATATGCTCATGTTGCTAACTGTAATTGCAGGGACATCATCATATTTTGTTACATATAATAATATTGTCAAACCCATTAACCTGCTAAGGGATACAATATACAAACTCTCAAAAGGTAAATTACCAGAAGTGGATTTAAAAGGTCGTAAAGATGAAGTTGGAGAAATGGTTAACTCCATAAAACAACTTACTGAAAATCTTACGAAAACAGCAGAATTCTCAAAGTCTATTGGAGAGGGCAACTTAAATTCTCAGTTTTCCGCATTAAGCGATGACGATATTCTTGGAAATTCCCTCATTACTATGAGAGAAAACTTAAAACGAGTTGCAACAGAAGAATTACAACGAACCTGGTCTATCCAAGGTAACGCTAAATTTGGTGATCTACTTAGGGAAAACAATCATGATCTCAAATTGCTTTGTGAGCAAGTTGTGGTTGAATTAGTGAAATATTTGGATTGTTTGCAAGGTGGATTTTTCGTGCTGCAAGACGGAAAGGATGAACAGGTAATGAGTCTAACTGCATTCTATGCTTTTGATCGTTTGAAATTTGCAGAAGATGATGTATTCATGGGCGAAGGATTGGTTGGGCAGTGTTGGCAAGAAGGAGAATCTATATTCTTAACGGAGATACCAGATGATTTTATGGAGATAAAATCAGGATTAGGAGGAGCACAACCAACAAGTATTTTACTAACTCCACTTATTTCCAACGAAATAATCTACGGGGTTTTGGAACTAGCATCCTTCCAAGAATTAGAAGAATATAAAGTTAAATTTGTGGAACATATAGGTGAAAGCATAGCAACCACCCTTTCCACAGTTCAAACAAATATAAAGACATCAGAACTTCTAACAGAGTCTAAAAGTATGGCAGAACAAATGCAGGCTCAAGAAGAAGAGTTGAGACAAAATACTGAAGAAATGCTTGCGACTCAAGAGGAACTTCAGAAAAGAATTGAATATCTAGAACGAAAGTTGGATAGTTATGAAAATTAAATTTCGTTGATTTAAAAGTAAAATATCAGCGAGCTATAATTAAACATAAGTTAGAAAGGTGAACCGAGAAATTCGGAAACAAATGTAGAGATGGTAGAAGACTTACAGTTAAATGACATAAGAAAACTGACGGACCGAGTCATGGAAAAGTATGGGTATGATTTTAAAGACTATGCTCTTGCTTCTTTCAAACGTCGAATCATTTTTATTCTAAATGAACAAGAGTTACGCTCAATAGATGATTTACTTGAGCGAATACTCAATAGTGAGAAAGCTTTTAACCAGTTTTTGAGTGATCTTACCGTTAATACAACTGAAATGTTCAGGGATCCAGAGTTCTGGTCGTACCTTAGCAAAGAGGTTATCCCAAAACTTAAAAACAGTAAAATCAAAATTTGGCATGCTGGATGTTCCTCGGGTGAAGAGGTTTATTCGATGGCTATTTTACTCAAAGAGCTTGACATGCTCGACAAAGTTACCATTACCGCCACCGATATAAGTAATTCGATTCTGGACAAGGCTAAAAAAGGAAGTTACACCCTTTCCAAAATGGAAACTAATCGTAAGAATTATGAAAAGTTTGGTGGAACTGGGAAACTTGAAGATTATTATAGTTTAAATGGTCGCATTGCAAGCATGAATCAAGACTTGCTGAAAAACGTTCTATTTGTAGAGCATAATTTGGCAAGCGATGGGAATGTATTGGGAAAGTTTGATATTATTATGTGTAGAAACGTAATGATTTATTTCAACTCCAATTTACAGGATAAAGTTTATCGATTATTCCACAAAAGCATGTCCTCTGGTGGACATCTGGCTATTGGAATTAGAGAGTCCATGGTTTGGAGTAGTATAGCGAACAAATATCTCTGTTTAAACCAGAAAGAAAAGGTTTTTAAAAAAATTGAGGAATAAGGTAGTATACATAATATGATTCAGAAGAATTATTATAAGGCTATTATTATTGGAGGCTCAGCTGGGAGTTTCCCTGTTATTACGGAGATTTTAGCTAATCTCCCGAAGGACTATCCTATTCCTATTATTATGTGCCTTCATAGATTAAAAGATATTCGAGAGGGGTTTTCAGAAGCGCTAAATGCAAAGTCTGCAGTACTTGTAGAGGAGCCGTATGATAAACAAAAAATAAAGGGCAATAGAGTTTATCTTGCTCCATCAAATTATCATATGCAAATTGAATTAGGAAATACGTTCGCTTTGTCTACAGATATAATGGTGAAACACTCAAGACCTTCTATTGATGTATTGTTTGAGTCAGCGGCTTATAACTACGGTAAAAAAGCAGTTGGGATTATATTGTCAGGAGCAAACTCAGATGGTGCTCAAGGTTTAAAGACACTTAAGAGTAAAGGCGGATTTGCTATAGCTCAGGATCCTGAAGAGAGCCGAATTACAACAATGCCTAAAGCGGCGATGAAAGCCACAACTGTTGATAAAGTATTAGAAACAAAGGATATTATTCGCTTTCTCAAAAAATTAGTATAAAATGAAGAACAAAGTCAATATAGCATTAATTGTTACTCTGGTAATCCTACTAATCATAATGGGAGTAACCTTTCGTTATTTCAACGAAATGAATGATTTATTAGCAGAACTAGATCAGTTAAAAATAGCAGGTTCAAGCACAATTATTGATGATATTCAGTCGTTCCGTCAAAGAATATTAGCCTTAAGTGTTATCAGTTTTTTAATCACTTGTGGTGTTCTAATTTGGAACTACATATATAATCAGAATCATGATAAAACCATAGCGTCATTCGAAAACGAAAAACAAGTGGTTGCTGAGGAATTAAAAAAATTAAAGGAGGAACTTTACGAAGCATATAAAAAACTTGAAATAGCCAATACCATGGCTGAAAGAAACACCAAATTTATTGGTTTGATTCAGCAAAATGATCAGCTTGAACTGCTTTGTGAAAATTTAATTACTGAACTTTGTAAAGAACTTGAGGCTAGTCAAGGAGCATTTTTCATACGTGCTAAAAATGACAACAATTCTAGTGAGAGTAAAGACATTATGAAGTTAGAATCCAGTTATGCGTACCACATTGCAGAGAGCACGGAAGTAATTTTTGAAATCGGAGAAGGTTTGGTTGGGCAAGTCGCAAAAGAAGGAAACTTGCTAAACCTAGAAGAACTTCCTGCTGGACATCTAGAAATCATTTCAGGCTTAGGAAGTAGCGAACAAGCAAACCTCGTTCTAGTTCCTATTAAATCAGATGAAAAAGTTCTAGGGATCCTTGAAGTTGCTTCATTTAAACATTTTAGCAAAGATGAATTGAGTTTCTTGGAGCAAATCTCTCAAAACATATCCACTAAACTTGGCGTATTAATAAACTAACAACAAGAAACGAACACAATGTAATCTAACATTCGAAATGCTTAAACGTGAATAACAAAAAAAACCATATCAACACAGAAAAAGAGTTTATATCCCTTATTAACAGGACCAAAATAACTCTTGTTTATAGTGCCCTTGGACTACTATTCCCCGTTGGAGCTTGGTTGTTCGATTTGATCAACTCTGGTTTGAATATATCCCTTCAATCGGTAATCGATATTCACCATACCAACCCATTACACTACCTCTTCGATTTATCCCCCTTCCTATTTGCAATTGTAGGATTTGTGATAGGCAGTCGAATTGATCAACAATACACTAGAAATAAAAAACTCTTCGAAACTCAGGATCAAAACTTTAGAGTACTTCTAGACTTTTCTGAGAAAATTGGAATGGGTGATTATAATGCTGAACTAAATGTTCAAGGAAGTGATGACATTGCTAAAATTCTTGTGGAAATGCGAGATAAACTTAAAGGTAATGCCAAATTGGAGCAGGAGCGAAATTGGATCATGAAAGGTGTTGCCGAGATAGGAACCATTCTGCGTGAACACGATGATCTAGATGAACTTTCTTTTGAAGTAATCAAATTTGTTATTGGCTATCTTGATGCCGTGCAAGGCGCATTCTACGTGCTTGAAGAAGGAGATGATGGTGAGGACAATATTACCATGAGAGCGCGATACGCTTACAATCGTAAAAAATACCAGCTAAGAGATTATAAGGTAGGAATTGGCCTAATTGGGCAATGTGCCTTCGAGAAAGATATCGTCCACAGAACAGAAATTCCAGAAGACTATGTGTCCATTACCTCTGGGCTCGTTAAGGACAAAAAACCTAACAGCATTCTATTAGTTCCTTTATTGACTGACCAACGCCTTTTTGGGGTAATGGAATTTGCTTCAATAAGCAAGTTTACAGAAGAACATATTAAGTTCGTAAAGGAAATCTCAGATATTATTGCGAGAACTATTTTCAATATTGGCACTAACGAAACTACCAGAAGACTGCTTGAAGAATCTCAGCAAATGAGTACAGAGCTTCAAGAACAACAAGTTATTCTTCAGAACAATGCCGTTGAGATGGAGAAAACTCAAGACCAGCTGAAAAAGCAATTTGAGGCCGTAGAAAATCAGCAAAAACGTCAACATGCGCTTCTTGCAAAATCTTCAGAAATCATTACCATATATGATAAAGATGGAGTCATTACGTTCCAAAGTCCTTCTGTAGAAAGCATTCTGGGATACACTCCTGCTGAAATGGTAGGTGAAAATGATTTCTACCGTATGAACCCAGCTGGAGAGAAAGCTGTTCAAAAAATGTTTGATAGCCTTATAGTGGATTCAGATCAACATCTAGTTGCTGAGTACATGTACGTCAAAAAAGACGGCAAAAGAGTTTGGCTAGAATCTACAGCCAGAAACTTGCTTGCAGATCCAGCTATTAAAGGTATTGTATTTAACTCTCGTGACATTACATTAAGAAGAAAAGCTGAACGTGAGGAAGCAATGCGTGGTAAAATGCAGGCACTATCTGAAAATAGCCAGGACATTATTATGCGTTATGACCTCAATGGCAAACTACTTTACGTAAACCCAAAACTTCAATTTTATACAGGAGCCCGTAAGAAGGATACTGAAGGCAAAACACTTTCCAGTCTTTCTCTACACGAAAGCATTAAAGATGGATGGTTAGAAATACTTGAAACAGTAAAAAAAGAGCATAAGATCATTTCTCAAGAAGTTGACTTCCCAACCGAAGAAGAAAAACTAATTATGATGGTAAATGCGATTCCTGAATATGATAAAAGTAATAAACTGGAGACCGTTCTTCTAGTTTCGCATGATATTACAAGTCGTAAAAAGCAAGAATTAATCATTCAAGAAACTAACCGTAAAATTACGGATAGTATAAATTACGCAAAACGTATTCAACACGCCATTATTCCTATTCGAGAAGATATAGAACAGGACCTGAAAGAATTCTTCATGTTCTATAAACCTAAAGATGTTGTTAGTGGTGATTTCCCTTGGTACTACAAAAAAGATGACCTCATCTACTTTGCAGCAGTAGACTGTACTGGTCATGGTGTACCAGGTGCAATGATGTCATTAATTGGGTTTTTATTGCTTAATGATATTGTTAATGATATCGTAGACTGGACTCCTTCTGAAATTCTAGATCGACTAAATATTGGAGTAGTCGAAACCTTAAAACAGCACCGTAAAGAAAACTCAGCTGCAGATGGTATGGATGTAGCAATTTGCAGAATTGACCTCAAAAACAATGAATTACAATATGCTGGTGCCCATCGTCCTCTATATTTTGTAAGAAATGGAGAGCTTACCCAGTACAAGGGAGATAAATATGCTATTGGTGGTCGCCAGTATAAAGGTGACGCTCGTTTTACCAATCATAGCATTAAACTTGAAAAGGAAGACTCTGTATTCTTTTTCTCAGATGGATTACCAGATCAATTTGGTGGGCCTGAAAACTTTAAGTTTGGTCCAAAAAGAATTAGAGAGACTATTGTTGAACACCATAATAAACCAATGAACGAAATAGGCGAAATCTTTGAATCAAAACTTGAAGATTGGATGGTAGATCAACCTCAATTTGATGACGTTCTACTTATTGGAATAAGATTTTAAGTCGATTATTGAATAATTAAAGTATTTGTGCTAATTTTACTTACGTTAACCTATAACTAAAAATGAGTTCCTTGGAAAAAACTGATATAAGAGTTGGTACTAACTACATGCACTTTGTTTACAAATTTCATGAAGCAATGGTGCAACAGAAGTTGTCGTTGGTGTATGAAGGAGAGGTAAATCAATCCATCACTAAAATATTTGCGGCAATGACCGAAAATAAGATGGAGGAAAGTGAAGACGATTTAACTACTAAAAAACGCGTATACCATGTTATGGTAGAGTGTTTGCAAAACATTTGTAAACATGCAGATGAACTTGAAACTGGAGAACCTGAAATCCCAGGATCTGGAATTATAATGGTCGGTAGAGATCAAAACCTCTATACCATCACTACTGGTAATGTAGTATCTAATGATAAAATAGATGCTATTAGCGCCGTTCTTTCCAAAGTAAATAGTTTGGAAAAAGACGAACTCAAGAAATTCTACAAGGAAAAATTACGAGAAAATAAAATTTCGGATAAAGGTGGAGCTGGACTTGGCTTCATTGACATCGTAAAGAAAACTGGAAACCCCGTTGAATTTCATTTTGAAAAATTGAATGATTTAACATCTTTTTTTGTTCTAAAGTCTAGTGTAAACCGTGGAAGATAGTATATTTGAGCACGGACTGATTTAAAATAACAACTTGATTTAATTTACTATTAAATATAAATATTTATGGACGCATTAATAATTGAAGCAACAGATGAAACTCCTAAGGTAGTAATGGATAAAGGAGCTAATGAATTCATGTTTGCAGGAAAGTCTCTTCCGGAAGACGTTTCTTCATTTTATGAGCCAATTCTTAACTGGTTGGACTCATATGCTGAAGCGCCTAACGATTCAACAAAATTTATTTTTGATTTTGTGTACTTCAACACAGCATCATCTAAAATCATCCTTGACATCTTATTCAAGCTTGAAGAATTGAAGGAGTCTGGAAATGACACTACTATTGTATGGAAATACAAAGAAGAAGATGAGGATATGGAAGAGGCAGGAGAAGAGTACTCTGAAATAGTAGATGTACCATTCGAAATGGTAAGCTACTAATTCCTTTTAGCAATAAAATCATTATAGAATAGATCAATTGTACAGGAGCAGCTAAAAGTCGCTTGCAAAAATTGTACTGAGTTGATCAACTCTTATTGAATTTTTTATACCAGTAAAAATAGAAAAGCCTGATTCGTTGAATCAGGCTTTTCTATTTAATTCTTATTTTGTAAACGTATTAATCTTGTCGTTTATACACTCTATGCTTCTCATCAAACACATGAAACTCTTCGTGATCGATCCCCAACATGAGCGTTTCTTTAGATCCAATCCCAAGATACCCGTCCTTTACCAAACTGTCATAAAACAACCTTAGCACTTTATTTTGCAATTCCTGATCGAAATAAATCAGTACGTTACGACACAAGATTAAATTAACCTTAGCAAAAGCTGCTCCCCTCACCAAATCGTGCTTTCGAAATTCTACATTGTCCAATAAGCTCTTTCGCAATTGCACAAATTTTCCATTAACCGTAGCATATTTTCTAAAATCACCGTCTGGATTAAAAACACTATAATTTTCCTGCATCCCTGCCAAATTATTAGTGGCTGAATACCTTCCCATTTTTGCACGTTCAATAACAGACTCATTTATATCTGTTGCCACTATTTTTGCTTTACCTGCAAGACCAGCTTCCTCAAGCAAAATACTCAGTGAAAACACTTCCTCGCCAGAAGAACATCCAGCATGCCAAATTCTAATCGTTTGATAATCTTGAATCTTAGGAACTAATTGATCTCTTAAGTAGATCCAAAACTCAGGATCCCTAAATAGTTCAGTTGTATTGACTGTGACCTCCTCAACAAATTCAGTTAAATAATGAGGGTCTTTTTTGATTTTCAGAATTATACTGTTGCAACTTTCTAATTTCATCAATTGTAATATTCTTACAATACGACGTCTTAGTGATGATTTAGCATAATTACTAAAATCAATACCATGCTCTCGTTTTAAAAACTCAATTAGTACCGATAATTCGCTGTCCCTTACCTCCAATATTAAAGTATTGATTTAATGCAGGAAAGATAAAGAAAATTGAAGCAGTGAAGAAACTTTTTTTTGAAAATTAAAAAACTTGGACTTTTCTCTGGACCTTCAATTTCACGTTTTCTAATTTGATTTTTTTACGTATCTTTACATGCTAAAATCAAACTTTGCTGAGCTAATCGATATATACGCAAAATGAGCATGTTACGATATATAATGACCGTTCTGGTCCTCTTGGTTTACCAGGGGATTCAAGGACAATCGTTAGTAAACGACTGGTGTAATAATGCACAAGCAGTAGAACTACCGATCACTGGATACACTTGTATTCAAGGATCCAATTTAAATGCTACTTCAGATGGCAACATTAATAGCTGCGATATGTCCCCTGCTGGCAACGAGGTGTGGTTTAAGTATGTTACGAATGGAGATTCAAATGCAATCACAGTAACACCAAATGCCTTAACACCTGTTACAGATCTTGTAATGTCTGTATATACTGGTAGTTGTGATGCTCCAACTCTTGTGAATTGTAGTTCGGCAACAGCTGGTAATTCATTGCAGTTTGGTACTAGATCTATTCCAATTGGAACAACGGTATGGATTAGTGTAGAGTCGGAAGGTACAGATGGAGATTTTCAACTTTGTATTCAGTCTGATGCAGGAATTATACCTGGTGATGGTTGTGCCACTGCTCCTACAATTTGTGACGTAAATCCTTTCACTGTAACTAGTTTGGCAGGATATACTTCGGATGGAATTACAATTAGTTGTGCTGACGGGAACCAACTTGATGGTCAAAGTGGATGGATCACTTTTGATGTTACCACTACTGGTGCTTTATATTTCACTATTACACCTCTTGGACCTGATGAGTACGATTGGGGTCTTTATGATATAACTACTGATTGCGTTGATGGAACCACAAATGGCGGTACTCCTGTTTCGGTTGCTTGTAACACACATGTTGCTTCTTTTGGAGGAGGAGGAGGTTGTGGTGTTCAAGGTGCACCAACTGGATCTTTGCCCTTTGGTGATGAGCTATCTCAACCTTGTCCGGCGGAATTCACAAGTTTTGTATTCGTTCAAGCAGGTCGACGTTATGGTATTTTAATTAGTAACGCAGATGGTACCGGAAATGGGTTCTCGTTTGATTGGGGAAATAGTTCTGCGGAATTAGGTGCAAGTATATCATTGGGTGTAAGCCCTAACGAAGCTTGTTCTGCTCCTGCAGCCACTACTATTTCTTCTACTACTGCTGGAGATATTACCAATACTACTTGGGACATGGGAGACGGAACAATAGGAACTGGGGCGGTACCTTCTTCACATACCTTTACTGAAAACGGAGATTATTTAGTTTCTGTTATGGTAGAAAATTCAACCGGTTGTAAGGATGTAGAAACGAAACGAGTAAACTTAAATAAAGGGCCTGTAATCACGATTACTCCTGAAAACCCAACACAATGTAGCGGAGATGATACACCTTTAACAGGTGCAATAGCGCTTGGAACACCATTTAATTTTGTTGATTTTTTAAACACTACTGCTACAGGGATTCCGAACAATAATCCAGCTGGTTTGAATTCCATTATAAATGTATCTGGAATTGCCCCTACCAATTTAGTTACGGGTATGCTTCAAGAAATTTGTTTTACGGTTTCACATACACGTCACGAAGATATTTTAAGTTCATCAATTACTTCACCCAATGGAACAACGTATGAATTACTTCCTGCGGATTATTCAGGAGTAGGTTCCGTAACTTACTGCTTTCCAGATTCAACTCTTAGTAGAATTGATGGTGCCGTAAACGGAGTTTGGACGTTAAATGTAGTAGATGATGTTAATAAAACTATGGGGGTTACACATGTTGGAGCCTTGCTAAACTGGAGTATTACTGTAGGAGATTCGAACAGTATAACCTCGTATAGTTGGACTCCTAACGACGGTTCTTTATCCAGTACTTCTATTTTAAATCCTATTGCCTCTCCTATTACATCTACAACATATACTTTAACTGGAACAGATGCAAATGGTTGTAGTAGTTCGGACACCTCACGTGTCACTACAGCTACTAGACCTACAGCCTCTATTTCTAGTAGTGACACTGTATGTTTTGGAGATTCAGTTTTAGTAGAAGTAACGCTGACAGGTACAGCTCCATTTGAGTTTATTCTACGTGATGAAAGTGGTGTTGATGATACAATTTCAAATTACATGACAACTACATACTCGTTTTATGAGCATAATACTAAGTCTTATCATGTAGCTTCTGTAACTGACATTGGATGCCCAGGAGACCCTACAGATACCATGTTCATTTATGTGAATCCAGAAATTACAGCAGCGGTAATAGATACAAATTGTAACTTAGCGGCTACTAAATATGTCATCACAGTTGATATTTCAGGAGGTTTATCTTCAACCTACTCAATTACCGGTAGTACAGGTATGTTAACACTTGGGTCCCCAACTAGCACCTATGTAATGGATTCTATTGCTTCATTAGCACCATATTTTTTCCAAGTAACCGATAAGTTTGGATGTAACTCGGTGAATTTTAATGGAGGGTACAAATGTGAATGTTCTGCAGGGGCTTCCGTGGATGGTGATAGCATAGTATGTGATGGCGATAGTGCAGGTTTTCAAGTGGTTCTAGAAGGAACTCCAGGACCTGGATGGACATTGGTTATGACAGATGGAGTCACGGACTACACTTCCAATCCATTAAGTTCCCCAGCTACTTTTTATGCTTCTGGCGCTGGTACTTATACAATTAAGAGTATTGAAGATGCTAACTGCGAAGATGTAGGTACTGGCTCTGCTACCCTTACGGTTAATTCAAGACCTACAGCAACAATAAGTGGAACAAACACCATTTGTCCAGCTGATTCTGCTCAAATCTGCATTAATCTTACAGGTCAAGCTCCATTTACATTTAGTTACAGAGAGAATAATTCAGGTCAGGATTCCATAGTTACAGGACACATGACCAACTCGTATTGCTTTTACTCAAATCAAAACTCTGACTTCACACTAAATTATGTTTCAGACTTAAATTGTGATGGTTCAGTATCAGGCAATGCTGTAATTAATATTATTGACGCGGTGGTAGTTGACTCTGTTGTTTCTGAAAACAACTTAGCCGCAACAACTTATGTCGTAACGTTTAAAGTAAGTGGTGGAGATACTCTAACATATAATGTAGCAGGAGATGCAGGAAATCTAGTTCTTGGTTCACCAAATTTATTTACAAGTGACCCTATTACTTGTGGTCAGTCATATTTCTTCGTTGTAACGGATGGTATTAATTGTACCCCTGATACAATTCAAGGTACTCATACCTGTGTGTGTGCTGCTTCAGCAACGATTACGGGAGGAGGTACAATTTGTGAAGGTGACAGTGTCCCATTAAATGTGGTTCTAGGAGGTAACGGTCCATGGACAATAAACTATACCGACGGTAACGGTAACAACTTCGTGCATAATAGTTCAAGTAACACAACAACCATATGGGCAAAAACGTCAGGTACATATTCTATTAGCACTGTTTCTGATCAAAATTGTACAGATGTTGCTACTGGATCAGCAGTTGTGGTTGTTAATCCATTACCAACCGCAAGTTTAAGTGGAAATGAAACTATCTGTGAAGGTGACACTGCGTATGTTACTATTACGTTCTCTGGTAGCCCTACTTGGAATTTCAATCTTAGTTCGTCTGCTATTACTAGTTCAACAACATCTCCATTGATTATTCCAGTAACAAGTACTTCTACATACTCTATTTCTAGTCTAACAGATCAATTCTGTCCAGCCACTTCCATGGGAACAACTGCTTCCATAACGGTGCTACCTCAAGATACTGCTGAATTTGACTATGTGGATTCCATTTATTGCCAAGGTATTGCTACTATTGACCCAGTTATTACTCCAAATACGGATCTAGGAGGAGTGTTCTTAATTAATCCGGCATTACCAATTAACAATTCTAATGGTCGTATTACGCTTGACAGTAATTCGTTTCCTGGAACATACACTATTACTTATACTTCTCCGTCATTAACCTGTTCGGCAAAATATACTGATCGAATAGTGATTCGAGAGTTTGATCAGGCTACATTTAGTTATGCAAGTAGTACAGCTTGCCCAGACGGAACTGCTCTTCCAACACTTGATGCAGGAACAGTTCCTGGTGGAACGTACACAGTTTCACCTGCGACCTTAACAATTGATCCAAATACAGGTGAAATTGATTTAACCACAGGTGTGATTGGACAATGCTACGATATAACTTACACCACTCCTTCTGCGGGTTGCCAGTTTAGTGAAATATTCGAAATATGTTTTCAAAATAGTATAGAAGCAAGTTTTACATATTCCGATAGTATTGTTTGCGATAACACTGGGCTAATTACTGCTACATTAGGAACGAATACAGGTTCTGGAGGAACTTTTTCATCGTCAGCAGGATTAGATTTAAATACTAATGATGGCACCATAAATACGGTTAACAGCACCAGTAATCAATCTTATACCGTATATTACACAACAGCCCCAGGACTTTGTCAAGCAATTGACTCTGCTTCTATTACTATTCAAGAATCACCTGTAGGAATTGATACAACCGCCAACTTGTGTGAATATGCTCAAGGTGAAGGGGTAAGTTTATATGCAGAGCAGCTTAGATTTTACGAGCACTTAATTAATGATACGAATTCAACCTTCCAAGTAACTTGGTATGCAAGTAACGACACTGGAGGAATTGGCACTAAGTTAATAAGAGAAGATACAATTATGAGTATCGCAGATCAAACCACGTTCTGGGCTCAAATTCAAAATGGAGGGTATTGTCAAACCATCTCTTCAATTACGTTTAATGTAAGAGATTTTGCGGATGCAGGTTCTAATTCTATTCAATCCATTAACGCTAATGCTGGTGAAGTTGATTTAAATACGTTCTTAAGAAATACCGATATAACTTCAGGTTTATGGTACGATTCTACTTGGGCATTAATCCCCGATAATCAAGTTCTGGCATTTACAGCAGCTGGGCAATATTATTTCGTACATGTTCCTGACCCTCCTTGTGCGAATGACACTTCCGCACACACTATAGAAATTAAGGGCGGGATCCTTTACCCTACTGCGTTTACACCTAACAATGATCAAAACAATGATTTATTCACCATTTATGGACTTAATATAGAGTACCCTGATTGTGATGTTTATATCTTTAATCGATGGGGAGAATTAATGTATGAATCATTGGGAGGATATGATCCATGGGATGGTAAAAGAAATGGAAAAGACGTTCCAACAGCAACATATTATTACGTCATCAAATACAATGATGGGGTTACAGACGATAAAAAAGGTACAGTATCAGTATTGAGGTAAGAAACAAATGAAGAAGTTAGTAACTCTATTATTATTAATTGCTGGTCTGAGCCTAGGTACATTTGGTCAGCAAATTCCTATGTTTAGTGAATTCATGCTAAATGACTATGTTTATAATCCTGCCATGGGTGGAAAAAACCCTGTTCCTATATTGAATGTTGGATATCGCTCGCAATGGATTGGATTTGAAGGTGCTCCTAAAACTTTTTATATGAGTGGTAATGGTACAGCATTTAGAAACGCTTCCAATGGTGATTTGCACGACATTGGTGGATTTGTATTTGCTGAATCGAGTGGAATTCAAATAAATCGTGGGCTTAGTGCTTCTTATGCTTATCACAAAGAAATCTTTCCGGGCCATGAACTTTCTATGGGTACATTCCTTGGATTTAGAGAATTTTCTTTAGATGTTAGAAATCTAATCTTACCTGAAAATCAAAACGATCAGGCCGTTAATGTAAACTTTCAACGATTTTACACACCTGATGCAAGTATTGGTACCTTATATTATACAGAGGATTACTATGTGGGACTTTCAATAAATCAAATTTTTAGAGGTACGTTCGACTATTCCAACCCTGATTCAACTTGGAATAGTGAAAATAAACTTTTCGGACACACTTATTTTATGGCAGGTTACGACTTTAAGTTAGATGAAGATTGGACCTTGCAACCAAATTTATTAGTTAAAGGTGTTAAGTCGGCTAGAAATCAATACGACATTAACGTTAAAATGGATTATCAAGAGCGTATGTTCGCTGGTGTTACTTTTAGAACTTATGATGCTATGAGTTTTACCGTAGGTATTGATATCCCAAAGGTATTCGAAATTGGATATGCGTACGATATGGGTATATCTAAATTTAGAACAACCAACCTTGGAACTCATGAAATCATCCTCACTTTCCGATTCGAAGATTACCGTCCACGGAATGAAGATGAGGACGAAGACGACGAATAAATTTGAAGGAGCATACAATATTTTTATAACTCCTTCGTATTAGACAAAAGCGCCCCATCAACTAGATTCTTTTTTTAAAAGAATTCCTTGTATTCGTAACCTATTATAATTTTATTTGCATTGCCCAAAATATAATATTTTGAGGCTTGTAACTAAACAATTAGGAAACAGATAACTTTATTTTATATTAATTATGAAAAAATCAATTGCATCGATTTTGTTGGCGGGAGTATTATGTTTTGGTATCTCTGCAACTAGTTTTGCTGGTGACGATGATTCTACAACAACTGCAGCCGACTCTAGTGGGATGGTAGCTGACAGTACTGCAGACGATTCTACAGCAAAAGAAGAGATTAAGGAACCTGCTCCAGTAGTGGATGACAAAGGTGACGGTAACGAAATCTCCACTGAAGAGACTGATGGAACTAGCCCAGAAGAGGAAGGAATTCATCAAAAGATCAAGACTAAATTTATTGAAGGTGGTATTGCGTTTATGACGCCAGTATTACTTTGTTTGATCTTTGGTCTTGCATTAGCTATTGAGAGAATCATTACTCTTAACCTAGCTACAACTAATACTAGAAAATTATTAGAAAACGTTGAAGCTGCTATTGACAACGGAGGTGTTGCCGAAGCTTTAGAAGTTTGTAAGAACACAAGAGGGCCAGTTGCTTCTATTTTCGCACAAGGTCTAATGAGAGCTAGCGAAGGAACTGAAATGGTTGAGAAAGCGGTAGTATCTTACGGTTCTGTTCAAATGTCTATGTTAGAAAAAGGACTTGTTTGGATCTCTTTATTTATCTCACTTGCTCCAATGTTAGGGTTCATGGGTACTGTAATTGGTATGATTGACGCATTTGATGACATTATGAAAGCGGGTGATATTTCGGCTCAAATTGTAGCAAAAGGTATTAAAACAGCACTTTTAACTACTGTAGGTGGTCTTATCGTTGCGATTATTCTTCAAGTATTCTATAACTACTGTGTAAGTAAAATTGATTCTTTGGTAACTGATATGGAGGATGCTTCTATCTCTCTAATTGATATCCTTGTTCGTAAGAACGTTGCTAAATAATTAAACATGATGTTCTCCACTTGGAGTAAATTCATGAATTACTAACACTTAAATAGAATTACTATGTATGATTTTTTAATAAAACGAGGACTAAGTGTTGCCCTATTAATAGGCTTCCTTGTCTCATTGATTACAATCATTCTTTTTATCACGGTAGATCCACCAACAACAGGAGATGCCGCAATCTGGAACCCTGGGTTAAGATCAGCTACTGGATTTGGAATGGTTTGCGTATACATCATTGGGTTTGCATGCGCTGCTTTAGCTATCGTCTTGCCAATAACTAACTCTTTGCTTACTGACCCTAAAAAATTATTGGGTCCTGTAGCAGGACTTGTAGTTTTGGGAATTATATTCCTAATCGGATGGGCAATGGCTGACAATAGCATCCACCCAGATGTTAAAGAGTTTAATATTACTCCAGGTACTTCAAAAGCTGTAGGAGGATCACTTATTGCGATGTACGTAATGTTTGTGATTACTATTGCTGCAGCACTTTATGCTGAAGTATCAAAAATATTTAAATAAAAGACTGCAATTGGTTTAGATGTGGATCAGGGTAAACCCTACCCTGTTTCACCTCTCGCCACGTTGTACATGTATCACTTCGTAAAGTAAAATACGATGATTGAAAAGAAAGAAAGAGAATCTACGGAGATTAATGCAAGTTCGATGGCCGATATAGCCTTCCTACTTCTTATTTTCTTCCTAGTTACAACCACTATAGCTTCTGACAAAGGTATTACGATGGTACTTCCTCCTAAAGTTGATGTACCTCCTCCTCCAGTAAAACAAAAGAATGTATTTACTGTGGCTCTTAACTCCGCTGACAAGCTACTTGTTGAAGATGAACCTATGGATCCAAGTGAAGTTAAAGAAGCTTGTAGAGCATTTTTAACCAACAATGGTCGAGATCCTAAGTCGTCTGATAGCCCTATTAAGGCTATTGTTTCGATTAAGACTGATAGAGGTACTACTTATGAGATTTATGCCAGAGTTCTAGATGATATCAAAACAGTGTATTATGAGCTACGAGCAGAATCTGTAGGAATATCGTACGAAGATTATCTGACCATTCTAAATACGAAAAAAGGAGATCGTACTCCGGAAGATCAAGATTTGTATGATGCAGCCAAAACAAATTATCCGTTACAGATTTCAGAGGCGGAACCTAGTTCTAACTAGTAAATAATCTGAATTCTGACAACAATCATTTAAAGACTTTGTGCTATGGCAAAATTTAAAAAGAAAAAGAAATCTACTCCAGACGTACCAACTGCTGCACTTCCTGATATTATTTTCATGCTGTTATTCTTCTTTATGGTAACAACAAAAATGAAGGAAACTAACCTTATGGTAGAAAA
>JAHDFW010000043.1:0-2536 GCA_020627945.1 Cytophagales bacterium | reverse complement strand
TTTTTTTATTCTTATCAGTTCCATCATATGGTCTTCTAAGACTTAAGCAGTATATTGTAAAAATATAGTCTTCATCTTTATATAGAATATGAGCTCCTTTGCTAAAAACGATAAAAGAATCATTAATGGATGGTGCATGTATGACTGGGCAAACTCAGTATACGCACTTACTATAACGACTGCAGTATTCCCTATCTATTTTTATGGTGTTACAGGTGGTAAAGGGTTTAACGTAGATTTTTTTGGCTTAAGTGTGAATAACACGGTGTTATATTCTTATACATTAGCTGCCGCCTTTTTAATTGTTGCTTTTCTAAATCCTATACTTTCAGGTATTGCAGATTTTGGAGGTAATAAAAAGCAATACATGAAATTCTTTTGTTACCTAGGTTCAATTTCGTGCGCATCTCTCTATTTTTTTGATGGAACAAGTATTGAAGTGGGTGTAATTGGTTTTGGCTTAGCAAGTATTGGCTTTGCAGGGAGTTTGGTTTTTTACAATTCATTTTTACCAGAAATAGCTACCGAAGATCAATTTGACCATGTAAGTGCAAAAGGGTTTTCATTAGGTTATGTTGGCAGCGTAATTCTTTTGATATTCAACCTAATTCTAATAATGAAAAAGGATTGGTTTGGTATTGAACTGGATGATAATTCTACTGCTCCTAAACTCTGTTTTCTATCCGTTGGTATATGGTGGGCAGGATTTGCTCAAATCACTTTTAATAGGCTCCCTGATTCTGTTGGATCTGATGTACAAGTTGCTAATAAAGTGACACAAGGTTTTAAAGAATTAAAGAAGGTATGGGTTCAACTTAAATCCCTTAAACAGACTCGTTTATTTCTTCTAGCATTTGCACTATACAGTCTTGGAACACAAACTGTAATGTACATGGCAACAATCTTCGGTGAAGAAGTTGTCGACATGGAAGAAGCTGAACTGATTGGCTTGGTATTAGTTCTTCAACTTATCGCTATTCCAGGTGCTTACGGATTCTCATACCTTTCTTCTAAAAAAGGTAATCTCTACTCTATAAAAGCATCGTTAATCGTCTGGGTTGCAGTTTGTATCGCTGCATATTTTCTAACTGGTGGAATGAAAATTGAGTATTTTGTAATTGGAATTTTTGTCGGCTTAGTAATGGGAGGCGTTCAATCTATGTCTCGTTCGACTTATGCCAAACTAATCCCTGCAAAAACAGATGATACAGCTTCTTTCTTTAGCTTTTATGAAACACTTGAAAAAGTGTCAATTGCGATGGGAACTTTCATTTATGGACTGGTTAGACAACAAACGAATGATATAAGTAATAGCGCTTTAGTTCTTACCTTATTTTTCGTAGCTGGACTAATTGTATTACAATTCATGAAAAAGATAAAAGCATCTTCCGAAGACGCGTGATTAAAATCAATCAATGGAAACAGATTTAATCTAAATATTCACACGATTCGAAAAATGCCATTATAAGAGAAATTACCAACTGTTAGTCTACATACACCTTAATCATCTACATAAAGTTCGAAACTTTCAGGACGCTCTTTAGTCGTATGTACCGACTTTTTAGTACAGTTAGCAAAGATTACAAAAGTGAGCGCTACCGCTCCAAACAAAACAAAAAACCTTCTCATAACCGTATTAACGAGTACAGTTATCAAAAGGTTTCTAATATTAAAAAGTTCTTTAGTAAGTACCAATTATACTTATCAAAGTACTAAATACCGAATAATTAGTCAGTGCCAATATCTAATTTTGCGGCTTTCTATTCTTGTTGAAATTTACAGTATGGCTTCTATTGATTTTACGATACTTTCTAAAATCAGCATACTTCTCTTTCGGAACCAGTTTTTTCAGCTTCATTTGTTTCTGATTCTCTTGCTTATTGATTTTTTGTTTCAATTTAAGAGCTTCTGCATTTAAAGAATCTAATTTCAGCTGATCATGATACGTATTTTCAAGGTATTCATAATTGAGATCAAACGCTACCTTACGAGTAGTATCATTAAGGGTAACACAGGTATCCAAAATGGTAGTTTGCTCCTCGGCTAACTTGTTAAATTCCTTCTTCACTTTATCCGGAATTGGAGGAAGTTTCTCATCCTGCCCAACAGAATTAAATACAACACCAATTATCATCACTAAGGACAATACCCATTTCAAACTCCTTTTCTTCATCACTATTAAATTAATTGTTCTTACTTGATTATATCCAAATCAATGCCAAAGGTTCATTGGTAACCAAAAACTTCTATCCTACCCAGGCTTCAATTTCATCAATCTGCAGCGCATCTATATCCAGCTTATTTTTCTTACGATATCCATTCATCTTTTGTTGAATAGCAGCTGGCTTATGCTCTTTCAATTCATCTATAGTTTTATAACCTGCGTTCATCAAATGTTCAGCCCAAACCTCCGACACACCTGCTTCTATTAATGCTTCTGGTGTTGGAGCAGCTTCAAATTTCTCTGGACGCATTTGTGGGAAGAACAAAACTTCCTGAATAGACGCATTATTAGTCAATAACATTACGAAACGAT
>JAHDFW010000042.1 GCA_020627945.1 Cytophagales bacterium | reverse complement strand
TTTTGTGGTATTCAGGCGTCAGGAAAGTCGTCATTTTATCGAGAACATTTCTTTAACAGTCATGTGAGTATAAAGCAACGCTAAGAAGTGAAAAAACGTGCCGTCATTTCTGATATTGCAGAGCAATAGTCAGAAATCTGGTGAATCTAGTATAGTGCTAATTACCAGATTTCTGACTCTGTACTTTGTACAGATCAGAAATGACGGCACATTTTGAACTTGTGTCCGCTGTTTCAAAAATTTCAGAACTAAGAAAAAGAAAACAAATCCCAATTAATACAATCCTCTCTAATACCAACAGTGTCCTACTTTATCATCAACCCTAAAAGTCAGAAAAAGTAGCGCATTTATCGTTTCTTAATGATGTTCTGAAATCAATACAACACTTACTTTAAAGTAAACTCCCGAATCCTAAAGGTACTCTTGAATTTTCTGAAGGTCAACTGGAATATTTAAACGCTGTAAGATATTGTCACCTAGTGGTATCACAAGAACTCCATTGGAAGATGATTCGAAGCTTGATGAATTCACCTGCAAGTTTATAACCCCAAGCTGTTGAATAGGTTCTTCACTCCTTTCGTTAAAATTGTACCATAAATTAAAATGGATCCGTTTCTTTCTTGATAATGGAATGTTTTGTGCAATTATTGCCCTTTTATTGGTCAGAATCATGCTACAATTCGGAATTAATCTCTCATCCATTCCTTCTCTCCAAGAACGTATTTTAAGCCTATTAAAACTATATCTGATCTCTTCGTCTTTCAATAAACGAATGGTCTCTTTGCTTCCTCCTTTGTTTCGGGTAAATGCCAACAACAACACTAGTCCAATTGCAGCTAAGAGAAGTGGTGTTAACATCTTGGTAAATTTAGGCTTCTAACATGTAAGTCTTCGAGTAAAACAAATCAACTCTTCAACTCTACATATTTCAATTTATTCACCCGAAAATACAAATTTTATTCGTCATCCTCAAATGTATCAGGTAATTCTAATGCTGACACAGGTTGAATTGCATTTCCGGCAATACCTTTGATAGACGCATACATGTCGGTAGTATTCGTGATTACCTTTTCGATTTGTTTTTCACGTTGCTTCCAGATTCTCTGCATTGCCCGTTTTTCGGAGTCCAAATCTATCTTCATTTGCGAAAACCCTTCTATAATAGCCTCTACGTGCATTTTAAAGCTATTACTCGTTAGAAAATCATAGAGCATGTGCATCTTATCTCCTTTATTCTCTTGTGAAGAAATAGCCATTGATAAATCGACAATAGACTTTCTCAATACCGCACAAAGACCTTTAAATTCCTCGTAATTACAAATCCAGATTCCGTCTTTCAATCCCATTCTGTTCATTCCAGACGGCATTACTTCCGTTACAAGAACCCCCACATTGGCTCCTTTGTCTCTAATATCAGCCTTAAACTTCTCGATCCAGGAAGGTTGAAACTCTTTGGTCCGCTTACTTTCGTAATAAATCATTCCACAATTCTGCTGAACTCGGGTATTCACAACTTGAATACAGTCTCCTCCTCTGGCTCCTTTTTTAATTTCCTCGATAGTATCCAATGGAAAATTTGAGCTCAACCACTCTTCAATTGCCAATTCTTGAACTTCTCCTTGCAATTGCATAGATCCCTGCTCCTGCTTTCTTTTCATCTCTTCCGTTAACTTCTTTTGATCTTCAAGTTGCTTATGAAGTTCTTTCATTCGAAGTTCATTACGCTCTTCCTCAGTTTTACGAATTTTCTCTCGTTCAGTGAGAATCAAGTCGTTCATCTTCTTTTGAGATTCAGCTTCAATGGCTTCTTTCATTTCAGATTTTTCACGCTTGAGTTTTTCAATTTCGATTTTAGTTCTGTTCAATTCCTGAATTTGCTGCGATTTCTCATTCAATTCTTTCTGCAACATCTTAAATTGATCTTCCTGTTCTTCTTTAATTTTTATCTTTAAAGAGTCTTCCATTGCACGCTTCTCCTCACGAAGTTGCTTTTCCAAACGATCCTGAAACAGCTCATTTTCACGCTTTTTCTTATTCTCAAAATCCCGTTGTTTTTGAGCCAATGCTTCCTCTTTTTCACGGAATTGTCCCGCAAACTTCTCTTCCAATTGATGAGACAAAATATCTTGAACATCTATCTGAGTCTGACAATTGGGGCACTTGATTTGAGTACTATCGCTCATAATGGGTAATGATTATCGAAATGAATAAAACTGATAATACAAAATTAATAATAAGTTCGAGAGTGACCAGAGGTTATCGTTAGAACATAGATTATTATATGGTGCTCGATCAAAATCACGTGAGTATACACCGCAATTGAACCTGTATTATTAAACTCTTACACCAAAAACACAGATATCATCTAGTTGATCCTCACGACTCATCCACTCGGCCAGATTAAACTCCAATATCTCTTTCTGTTGTTTCATATCTTCCTTGTAATTGGCTTCTAACAAGGTTCTAAAGCGTCTATACGTAAATTTAAGACCTGATTCACCTCCAAACTGATCTGGATATCCATCGGAGAAAATGTAAACCTGATCTCCTTTACTAAGTGCCAATTTGTGATTATCAAAGCTTACCCCTTCTTTTCCTCTAAATCGACCGATTGGTCTTCTAGTTGCCTTAATAATATCTATATCATCTTGATCGAGTCTACGAATCCAAAGAGGATTATAAGCACCAGCGTACTCTAGTTCCAATGTTTCCAAATCTAGGCTACAAAGTGCTATGTCCATTCCATCTTTCACCTCTTCTCCTTCTCGGGTAGATCTGATTGACTTAGTAACATGTTCTGTCAATTGTTCCAAGATTAGTGATGGCTGCAAGACTTTTCTTTCTTTTACTATTTTGTTGAGACCGTCTGCACCAATCATAGACATAAGTGCACCAGGCACACCATGCCCTGTACAATCTACTACTGCCCAGAAAACTCTTTGTTCAACTCGGGCCATCCAATAAAAATCGCCGCTAACAACATCCTTTGGTTTATATAACACGAATGAGTTAGGAAGATATTTCTTCATATACTCGTCGCTTGGTAAAATAGCCTCCTGAATTCTCTTAGCATAAGAAATACTTGCCATAATGTTATCATTATGTTTTTTAAGAATCCCATTTTGATATTCTATTTGATCGCTGATGGCAATAATTTCCTCATTCTGCTGATTTAACTCCTCATTTTTTTGATGAATCGTGTCGTTTTTCTCCTCCAACAGCAAATTATCCTTTCTTTTCTGAACAAAGCCGATGCCCACTAGTATTAATATTATCAATACGACCACACCTGCACCGAAATACACCAGTTTCATGGTTTTTTCCTGTTCTATGTTGGCCTGTTGATTCTTAATTTCGAGATTTTGAATCTCAATTTGCTTTTCCTTCTGCTCGGTATCAAATTTTGCAGACATCTCAGTTACCAGCTTATTCTTATTCTCATTGACCAATGAATCTTGCAATTTTGAATACAATTTCTGTAATTGATACGCTTCATCATATCTTCCTACAAGTGAGTAGGCATAAGCCAAATATTCAGCATTATTCCTGATATATTTACGTTCATCATACTTCCTAAAAAGCTCTTGTGCTTCTTCTAGTTTTGGAATAGCTTCTTTAGGATTATTAAGGCCCGTTGAGTAAAAATGTCCAATGTTATTCAAGGTTACACCATAATCCACTTCATCCCCTACCTTTCTTTTAAGTTCCAGAGCCCTCAAGTAGTATTTTAAGGCTTCTTCATTTTGATTATCCGCTGAAAGTACATTCCCAATATTGTTGCACGTTGCTGCAGTTGAAGAAAAATTACTTAACTCTTCACGTAGCTTTAGACTTCTCATTAGGTACGGTAAAGATTTTTCATAGTCGTCTAACATATAATAGATCATCCCGATATTGGAACAAGAATAAGCTACACCACTCTTATCATTTTTCAGTTCATCGAAACGAAGGCATCTTTCTAAGTATTCAATGGCCTTATCATATTGTTTTTCCCGATAATAAACCATTCCAATGTTATTGAGCATATTATTCATGCCCGTGGTATCATTCAGTTTCTCCCGTATTTCATATGCTTTGGAGTAATATTCTACAGCTTGTCCAAGATCTAATTTTTCAGCATACACTAAACCGACACCTGCATACCCCTTACCTATTCCAGCAACCCAGTTAATTTTTTCAGAGATCTCAAGACATTTGCGATAGTTAACCATGGACGAATCCAAATTAGAATTCAGGTAATAAATGTCTCCAAATATATTATAACACGTAGCTCGAGCAGTATCAATCTTCATTTCTGTAGCTAACGCTAACGCCTTCTGATTAAAATCAAATGCAGCCTCAAACTTATCATACATAAGCTCAGAACTCAGTTGATTATAAATGGTAATCTTTTCAGCTCCTGATACTTCGCTAAGCCTTCCTTTAAGACTATCAATTAACTCAACATTTTCAGCGAATAGATTTCCCCATATGCTACACAAAATACACAGAAGGACCACTAACCAACATTTTTTGTTGGCGACGCCTAATTGAACATATTTATTCTTGGAATTCAAGATTCTTGAATCTTATAATACCGAACGAAGTTCTATTGGGTTACGACATGTAAAACCTTCGGCAAATTCAACACCTATATGATGACCATATTCACGGGCACGCGCCTCTATCACCCTCCAAAATCGTTGTGACGAAATATAAGACTGTGGTTCATTGAGTTTATTATCGGGGTCATAAAACTGACTAGAAAAGGCTTTTATAGAATTCAGTTTAGTCTCCCAATGATCTGTAACATCAACAACAAAGTCTGGTCGGGTAATTCTATCCTGAATATAATGATATACTTTTTTAGGGCGCCATGGTTCATAAGGAATGTCCATTTTTCTTAATCCAGACCAGAATACGGCTGTTTCAATTAAATCGCCAGCCTTTCCGTGATCTGGGTGTCTATCATATTCCGCGTTAGCCAAAACTACTTCTGGTTGATATTTACGGATCATTTCTGCGATCTTCATTAAATGCTCATCATCCTTCTTAAAAAAACAGTCTTTAAATCCAAGGTTTTCTCGTGCTGTAAGCCCTAGCACTTCTGCTGCTTTTTTCGCCTCTTGCAATCTCAATTCTGGAGTCCCTCGAGTTCCCATCTCTCCTTGAGTAAGATCAATCACTGCTACTTTTTTTCCGTTTGCAACTTCTTTTGCAATAGTTCCTGAACAAGCTAGTTCTGCGTCATCTGGGTGGGCCGCAAACACTAATATATCAATTTTGGTCATATAAGTAAATATACTAATTTTGGATCAATCCGAATATCTGGGGATAAACTTGTTGATTCGTTTCTTTCATAATTTAATTGCAAATAAGCACGTAAATATTATTTCATCCCACGTTTTCCGCTTGATCCCTAATTGTCACTCAACCATTTAGGCTGAAATTATTTTCCTGTAAAAAAGAAATCCCGATCAAAGATCAGGATTCCATTCAACTCTTTTATTTACGCAATAAACCTTAGTCGTTCATTGCGGCTAAATAACGTTCTGCTTCTAAAGCCGACATACATCCTGTTCCTGCTGCTGTTACAGCCTGTCTGTATTCATTATCCTGAACATCGCCACAAGCAAATACCCCAGGAATATTGGTTTTGGTTGAATCAGGTTTAGTAATTAAGTAACCTGTATCGTCCATATCCAATTGCCCTTTGAAAATTTGAGTATTTGGAGTATGTCCAATTGCAACAAAGAATCCTTTCAATGCAATTTCCTGAGTTTCTCCAGTTTTATTGTTCTTAACTCTTACTCCCTCAACTTCGTTCTCACCCAAAACCTCGTCAGTTTCTGTATTCCAAAGCACTTCAATGTTTGGTGTGTTTAAAACACGCTTCTGCATAATCTTAGATGCACGCATTTCATCACGACGAACCAACATGTATACTTTAGTACAGATGTTAGACAAATAATGTGCTTCTTCACAAGCAGAATCTCCTGCTCCTACTACAGCAACATCCATGTCTTTATAGAAGAAACCATCACATACCGCACATGCAGAAACTCCTTTATCTTTCAATCTTTCTTCCGATGGCAACCCTAAGTATCTTGCAGTCGCACCAGTCGAAACTACTACTGTGTCCGCTTCAATTTCGGTACCGTCATCTGTGGTTAAAACTTTTGGGTTACTTTCCAATTCAGCCTTAACTACCATCCCATAACGTACTTCTGTTCCAAAGCGTTCAGCTTGGGTCTGTAGATCAACCATCATCTGTGGTCCATTGATACCTTGAGGGTAACCTGGAAAATTCTCTACGTCGTTTGTAATTGTAAGTTGGCCACCTGGCTGTGGTCCTGTATATAAAAGCGGCTTTAAACCTGCTCTAGACGCATAAATAGCAGCAGTATATCCTGCAGGCCCAGAACCAATTATAAAACATTTTACTCTTTCTCTATCCATAATATTTAGTTATCAGATTGTTTTCTTTTAAACAAAAAAAGCCCTGAAATAATTCAGGGCTCTAAGATAAAAATTAATATTAAATTTTAACCTAAATAAGGTATTAATGCCTTACTTCTTGAAGTGTGTCTTAGTCTTCGGATTGCTTTTTCCTTAATCTGACGCACACGCTCTCTTGTTAGGTTGAATTTTTCTCCAATTTCTTCAAGTGTTAAAGCTTGTTTTCCATCCAAACCAAAGTACAAACAAACTACATCTGCTTCTCTTTGTGTTAATGTAGACAATGCTCTTTGAACTTCTTTACGTAATGAATCATCCATCAAACCATCATCTGGTTTTTCTTCATCATCATTTTTTAGTACGTCCAAAAGGCTGTTCTCTTCACCTTGTACAAAAGGAGCATCTACAGACACGTGACGACCAGAAATTCTCATTGTATCCACTACTTCAGAAGTAGTAAGTTCAAGTGCTTCTGCTAATTCTTCCGGAGAAGGCTCACGCTCAAATTGTTGCTCAAGTTTAGAAAAAGACTTAGAAATCTTGTTCAAAGAACCTACTCTGTTCAATGGTAAACGAACAATTCTTGACTGCTCTGCTAATGCTTGTAGAATCGACTGACGAATCCACCATACCGCATAAGAGATAAATTTAAATCCTCTCGTTTCATCAAAACGCTTGGCTGCTTTAATCAGACCAAGGTTCCCCTCATTAATCAAATCTCCTAAAGAAAGTCCTTGATTTTGGTACTGCTTTGCAACAGAAACCACAAAACGAAGGTTTGCTTTAGTAAGTCTTTCTAATGCAATTTGATCTCCAGCTCTAATACGCTGCGCCAAATCGACCTCCTCATCCGGAGTCAAAAGATCTACCTTACCAATTTCTTGAAGGTATTTGTCCAGAGATTGACTTTCTCTGTTGGTTATTTGTTTACTTATTTTAAGTTGTCTCATTCAGCAATAATGTATATAATATTATAACGAATTTGCTAGCATAAAGGTTCGAAACTAGTTCGCTTCAGACTCATTCTTTTCTGGCTTAGGTAAAAGTACCTTTCTAGATAACTTCACTTTACCTGTTTTATTGTCGATTCCGATCAGCTTAACTTTCAGCTTCTCACCTACTTCCATCACACCCTCCATGTTTTCAAGACGCTCCCAAGTGATTTCAGAAATGTGTAACAATCCATCTTTACCTGGCATAAATTCTACAAACGCTCCATAAGGCATAATAGATTTAACGGTAGCATCGTAAGTTTCTCCAACTTCAGGTACTGCACAAATTGCTTTGATCCTACCTACAGCTTTATCTACTCCTTCTTTCTCAGTACCAAATACTTTAACTTCACCTTGGTCATCAATCTCCTCGATTGTGATTGTAGTACCTGTATCAGCTTGCATTTCTTGAATTACTTTACCTCCTGGTCCAATTACAGCACCAATAAAGTCTTTAGCAATTCTCAACATAACTATTCTTGGAGCATGGTCTTTCAACTCTTCTCTTGGAGCTTCCATAGTCTTGTTCATTTCACCTAAAATATGGTGACGACCTTCTTTAGCCTGCATTAAAGCGTTTGTAAGGATTTCGTAAGGCAATCCATCTACTTTAATGTCCATTTGACAAGCAGTAATACCTTTAGACGTTCCTGTTACTTTAAAGTCCATATCACCTAAGTGATCTTCATCTCCCAATATATCAGAAAGTACTGCATATTTTTCACCATCTGTGATCAATCCCATTGCAATACCAGAAACTGGAGCTTTCATTTTTAAACCTGAGTCCATTAATGCTAAACTTCCAGCACAAACTGTAGCCATAGAAGAAGAACCGTTAGATTCCAAAATATCAGAAACCACACGTACTGTGTATGGGTTATCTTCTCCTGTTGGTAACATTCCTTTCAACGCTCTCCAAGCTAGGTTACCGTGACCAACCTCACGACGTCCAGGACCTCTTTGTGGTCTTGCTTCTCCAGTTGAGAACGCTGGGAAGTTGTAATGTAGTAAAAATTTCTCATACCCTTGTACTAATGCCGAATCAATTAACTTTTCGTCTAATTTAGTTCCAAGTGTTACAGATGTTAATGATTGTGTTTCTCCACGAGTAAATACCGATGACCCGTGAGCTCCTGGTAAGTAATCAACTTCTGACCAGATTGGACGGATTTCATCCAATTCACGACCATCTAAACGCTTACGCTCGTTCAATACGTAGTTACGAACTGCTTCTTTCTCAGCCTTTTTCAAATATTTAGCTACTAATCCGTTGCTTACCTCTTCATCTTCTGCATAACGCTCCATGATTGGTTCTTTAATAGCACCGAATTTTTCTTTACGAAGTTGCTTATCAGCATTACCTTCTCCAACTACAGCATAAAGTTTGTCGTAAACTTCATCTCTAATTGACTTGCAAAGAGCTTCGTCATCTTCTTCTTCGTGAGAATAAGTTCTTTTTTCAGTCTTACCAGCTTCAATAGTAAGTTCCTTTTGAACTTGACAATGATGTTTGATATTCTCATGAGCAAATTTAATTGCTTCGATCATTTCTTCTTCAGAGACCTCGTCCATCTCCCCTTCTACCATCATCACGTTTTCTTCAGAAGCACCTACTACCATGTCCAAATCAGCAATTGCCAATTGGTCAGCAGTTGGGTTTATAATAAATTCTCCTTCAACTCTAGCAACACGCGCCTCTGAAATAGGACCATCAAATGGAATATCTGAAACGGCAATAGCTGCAGATGCAGCAAGTCCTGCCAATGCATCTGGCAAGTCATTAGGATCAGCGGAAATTAATGATATAAGCACCTGAGTTTCAGAGTGATAATCAGATGGAAACAATGGACGTAAACAACGATCTACAATACGGCATGTCAAGATCTCGTGATCTCCTAATCTACCTTCTCTTTTCAAAAATCCACCTGGGATTCTTCCATTTGCTGCATATTTCTCTTGATAGTCAACAGAAAGTGGTAAAAAATCCACACCTTCTCTTGCTTCTTGGTTGGAGACAATAGTTGCCAACAACATTGTATTCCCCATTTTCACAACAACTGCACCGTCCGCTTGCTTAGCTAACTTACCGGTTTCTATTTCAATAGTTCTACCATCTGGTAAGTTGATGGTTTTAGTAATAATATTCATAAAGTCTTTAATAAATGTCAAATTGCACCGATTTAGATCGGCCGCTAAGTAGGAAAAATCGCATTCAATTAATCTCTACAGCTAAAAACAAGAATTTCAGAATTAGCAACATAACAATTTATGGCTAAACTCTGAATCCTTAGGCGCTTATGCAAAAAAAATGCACAATGCCCATGATTTACGAAAAAAGGGGCAATAGCCCCCTTTTTCCAATCAATAATTATTTTCTGATTTCAAGCTCCTTAATGATAGCTCTGTAACGCATAATATCCTTTTCTTGAAGGTAAGCTAACATTCTTCTTCTACGCCCTACTAGCTTAAGTAGCCCAAGACGAGTTGAGTGATCTTTTTTATTAACTTTCAAATGCTCTGTTAAGTGCTTAATTCTGTGTGTAAACAAAGCAATCTGTGCTTCAGGTGAACCAGTATCTGTCTCAGCTTTTCCTGCTCCGTGGTTCTTAAAAATGTCTTTCTTAATGTCTGAAGTTAAATACATACTTCTTTATTATTTTTTTCTCTCTTTATTTTAAGGTGCAAAATTACAAATTAATTTTCTGATAGCAACACATTTTTAATTAATATTTTTTTTCTCTCTTCCCATCTTAGTACTCTAAGAACCCTTTTTACTTCGACGCTTCTGTCTTTTTTCTAAACATCCTTAAAATTACAGCCTTCCAATGATCAAACTCAAGTATATTAGAGTCTTTACGTGCCTGATTAAGGAAGTAAAAGCCTACTGGAATTAATATTATGTTTGCAAACCAAACTCCCGGTATCACTTCTATCACTCCATCACGTGCCCATTTCCATCCTACTTCTGAAAACACATACATTATAATGAAGAATACGATCGAAACGATTACGGGTACTCCCATCCCTCCTTTCTTAATTATTGCACCTAGTGGAGCTCCTATTAAAAACAGTACAATACAGGAAAATGGTTGAGCGTAACGTTTTATATATTCTATATAATAAGAATTTCCATCACGCATTTTAAAATCTAATTGAAAGGCCTTGGTTCCCGAAAAGCTCATAGTATTCCTAGATCTTGCCAATGATTCACGAACCATACCTACCCCAATATCTTTCTTATTAACCAGAGCTACAAATGAATCTAGCTTTGCAATCTTCTTTGGCTCAACCTTCTTTATTGTATCATTTTTAGAAGGAAGTGAATAATAAACAAACTGGGCATTTGTTTTATCTGGCAATTCGCTAAGCAAAGAAATTCTTTTGGATTCTATTTCTTCTACCTTTTTCAGCAAGCTATCCAGAGGCATCATAATTTTATGACTCTGAAACAATTCTTTTTTAGTATTCTCTAACTGGAATGACTCCATAGTAAATACAAGCTTACTTTGCTCAAACTTGCTCCTAATAAACTTATGATTTCCCTTTTCACCATTTTGATGAAACTCTGCATAACGTGTCCCATCAAACAACTCCAATACCAAGTAAGAGTTATTCTTGATCATGTACATTTCACCAGAATCTGCAACAATGACATCCGTATTACCTTTTTTTCCACTGTGGTCGTAGATAATCAATTTCTTGAGGGTTTTACCATCATTCAATTTCTCATCTATTTTAATACTGAAGCCTGGAATTCCCGCATAGAAGATTTTTTCTTTAAAATCTAGCGTAGGCTTCATTTGTCTAACATCATAAAGTAAACTATACACTTCAAGGTTAGCTCGAGTTACAGCATGTTCGGTAAAATAGAACAGCCCAACAGTCAAAAATAATACAAGTCCAAAAATTGGGGCTAGCAATCTCATAAGCGAGATTCCAGATGCTTTAAGTGCTGTAAGTTCCTTATGCTCTCCAAGATTTCCAAAGGTCATAATGGAGGATAAAAGAATTCCCAAAGGCAATGCCACAGGAACTATATTGACGCAGAAATAGACAATAATCTTAAGATAAACCAGCATCCCAAGATCCTTACCTATAAGGTCATCGAAATATTTAATTAAAGTTATTGAGAGGAATATAAACTCAACAACGGCGAATGTAAGTAAAAAAGGTCCCGCAAAAGACCTCAAAATTAGTTTATCAATTTTTTTCATTCCACAGGGTACTACCCTCCAACTACTTCTTTAAGTCCATCTACCATTTGAGACCACAAATCGAATAAATCTTCGGCGTCGTCATTCTCTGAATAATCCGTAACCTTTAAATACATCATACTCGTAAATTCATTTTTCTCCAGCGAAAACTCTAAAGTGTTTGGATCATCTAATTTCTGTTTATTATCGTCAAGAAATTCGAATTTCATGCTTTTCCCTTGAGTACCACCGGCTTTTACTCCATAATGATCCTCTCCATCCCAAACAAGTGTATATACTTTATCTTCGTTAATTGTCACTTTATCAGCGAACCAATTTTCCAAACCACTGGGCGTAGATATGTATGGATACAATATATTTTTTGACGCATTTATTTCAAATTCCTCTACATATTTGAATTTCCCCATAACGTTCTATTATTTCTTTTAAATCTGCAATTTAGGGTTTTTATTGTATTTACGAAATTTGAGCGCATTTATTACTAAAAATCCCACTCTACTCCAACATAGTTATGAGGAGTAATGTTCAAAAGTTCAGATTTAATTTCTTCTGAAACGTCCAGAGTATGGATAAAATTGTGTATTAATTCTTTATCTATTGGTTTTCCTGTTCTAGTGAGTGCTTTAAGGGCTTCATAAGGGTTAGGATATTTTTCTCTACGTAAAATATTCTGAATTCCTTCTGCCACCACTGCCCAATTTTGATCTAAATCAGCTGAGATCACATGTTCATTAACTTCTAGCTTACCAAGCCCTCTCAACAATGCTTTAAAAGCGATTAGCGTGTGTCCTACTGGTACACCAACGTTTCTCAAAACGGTAGAATCGGTAAGGTCTCTTTGCAATCTACTAATAGGCAGCTTAGCAGAAAGGTGCTCAAACAACGCGTTGGCAATTCCTAAATTACCTTCGGAATTCTCAAAATCAATTGGATTTACCTTGTGCGGCATGGCAGATGATCCAACCTCCCCTTTCTTCACCTTTTGTGCAAAATACCCCATTGAAATATATTGCCAGAAATCACGATCTACGTCCAACAAAATTGTATTTATACGTTTCAAGCCATCAAAAAAGGCGGCTAAATTGTCGTAATGTTCAATTTGTGTAGTAAGCTGACTTCTTTTTAATCCCAATACAGTTTCCACAAAACTATTTCCAAACTCAATCCAATTATGTCCAGGAAACGCAACTTTATGTGCATTAAAGTTACCTGTTGCCCCACCAAACTTAGCTGAAAATGGAACCGTTTTTAATCTTTGGAACTGACCTTCCAAACGTTCCACAAATACCATAACTTCTTTACCTAAAGTGGTTGGAGATGCTGGTTGTCCGTGAGTTCTTGCCAGCATAGAAATATGTTTCCAATCTTTGGCATATTGTTTTAAGGTTGCAATAACCTCTTCAATCATTGGGAAAATCTCATCTACAGCTGCTTCTTTCAAACTTAATGGAACTGAGGTATTGTTAATATCCTGTGAGGTCAATCCAAAGTGAATGAATTCCTTGTATTCGGAAAGATTCCAACGATCGAAAGCTTCTTTAATGAAGTATTCTACTGCTTTAACATCGTGATTTGTTACTTTTTCAATATCCTTGATGTTCTGCGCATCCTCCAAAGAGAAGTTCTTATAAAGATCTCTTAAATCTTTGATTTGCTGATCAGATAAAACTGGAAGTTGCTCTAATCCAAGGTTGCTAAGTGCAACAAAGTATTCAACCTCAACTCTAACTCTATATTTGATCAGTGCAAACTCTGAAAAATAATCGGTTAATTGGGCTACTGTCCTTCTATATCTTCCATCTAAAGGAGTTACGGCAGTTAATTGGTTAAATTCCATAGGTTTGGCTAATTGTTATGAGAGTTGATAATACTATAAACCAACGATTTAGTTCGCTTTTTTAAATAAAGTGCAAAAGTAAATTAATATGAGATAAGCGCAAATCTATTTGCAACTTTGAACGAATAAACCTTAGTCGAAACGAATCGATTTTATTGGGCTGATAAGTGTGATAAATAAAGTTGGAATAATCAAAGCAACGACTATAGCCGTTAAAATGATCATATTCACTGTTAGAACCGCACTCCAATCAATTTCAATGGGCACGTAAGACATATAGTAATTTTTTTCGTCTAGCCCCAAAATTTGAAAATGCTTCTGCAATGCACAAAACAAGACGCCTACCATGTTACCCAATAGAACTCCATAAAACATCATTTTCAATCCCCTAACTGCAAATACAAGTTGTACAAAAGTATTGGTAGCACCTAAGGCTTTCAATGTTCCTATAAGGTTGGTTTTCTCCATAACTATAATGGTAAACGAAGACAGCAAGTTGAGTATTACTACAACCATCACGATCACAAAGAGGAACACAATGTTCGTTTCTAGTAGTCGAAACCAATCAAATAACTGATAATAGCGATCCGTAACCTTTACCATGGTAAGATCATAATCCATTTCGTCATAGATTTTTTGAGCCATTGTATCCAACTGATTGAAATCTGTAACATTAATTTCATATCCACCAACCAGAGTATCTCCCCATCCATTAAGCTTTTGAATTAAACCAATATCACCAAAGATGATTTTCTCATCAAACTCTTCGATATCAGATTTATAAATTCCAACAATTTTGAGCTTTCGAATTCTTGGTGGGTCTTGAACGAAATATAACAATGCATCATCACCAAGCTTCAAGCGCATTTTGTTAGCCAAAATTTTACTTACCAATACCTCTTTAGCCGCATTTTTACTACTTCCTGAAGGTTGGATTAAACGACCTTCTAATAAGAGGTCATTGGTTTTGTTAAGGTTATATTCTGGACCTATCCCTTTCAAAACAACTCCTTGAACTCCTTCCTCTGATTTCAATAGAGCAGGTTTTCTTGCCACAGTTGCAATATCCTTGATTTCAGGAATTTCAGATGCGTTTCGAAGCAAGTAGGTATTGGTTGTTAAAGGTACCTCTCCATATGCATATTCAGCACCAAAACGAGTAATTTCCAAGTGACTCGAAAATCCAAAGATCTTCTCTTTAATGGTAGAATTAAATCCATTAAGTACTGCATAGGCTGAAATCAAAATGGCTATACCTAATGCAATACTGGCTATAGCAACATTCGAAACTATACTTGAAAAAGATCCTTTACTCCTTTTGAATAATTTTCTGGAGACAAAGAGGGCCGTATTAACTGATGAGTTATTCAATAATAGATTTTTATGAAGCAAATATAATTAGCTAATGCGTGAATGTTGCAAATATTTCGCAATGCTTTCCAAAGATTATCATTTATTTGCATAATTCGAGCCCTAGAACAAATTTGGGCACAAAAATTGTCTGTAAACTATGGTAATTCGGTAACGCTAAGAACAATGAGTAAAAGAGGCTTTTTTTTCATAATTATGTTAATGGGAACGGTTTTGATCACTGTGGCCCAATCTATAAAAACTGGTGCAGATCAACTTCCTGAAATCATAGACAGTTTCAAAGGTAAAAAATTAGCGGTTGTAGTAAACCATACCTCCTATTCTGGTGAAGAACACATTGTGGACTGGTTTATAAAAAACAATCTAAACCTTAAGGTAATTTTCTCCCCAGAACATGGTTTTAAAGGAAGTGCAGACGCAGGAGAAAAAGTCAGCGATGGGAAATATGGTAAACAACAAATCCCTATTTATTCGCTTTATGGAAAAACTAAAAAACCAACTCCCGAATACCTTAAAGATGTTGACCTAGTGATTTTTGACATTCAAGACGTTGGTGCCAGATTTTATACCTACATAAGCACCATGCACTACGTGATGGAAGCTTGTGCCGAAAATAACGTAAAATTTATGGTTCTTGATCGCCCTAACCCAATGGGTATGTTTGTTGATGGGCCCGTTTTAGATATTAGCAAAAAATCCTTTGTGGGAATGCACCAAATACCAGTAATTCATGGATTAACGGTTGGAGAATTAGCTTGTATCATTAATCAAGAGGGATGGTTAAAAAACAATGTTAAATGTGACCTGGAGGTTGTTGAGTGTAAAAACTACACACATGCCATGTCCTATGACCTTCCTATCAAACCTTCCCCTAACCTTCCTGATGCAACATCTATACGCCTTTATCCTTCATTATGTCTTTTTGAAGGTACAATTGTAAGTATAGGAAGAGGTACGTATACACCTTTTCAGATGATTGGTTATCCTGATTTTCATAAAAAAGATGGGTACGAGTTTACCCCTAAGAGCATTAATGGTATGAGCAAGTATCCTAAGTTTGAAAATAAGAAGTGTTATGGATACAAAATGACCAAAAATAGTCTTTCCAAGCCATTTGATATCAGTTATCTAATAGAGTTCTACCAAAGCTATAAAGGAGAGAAATCATTCTTCAAAACAGATTTCTTTGACAAGCTCTCAGGTTCAAGTACTTTAAGGAAACAAATTCAATCAAATACTTCTGAAGCTGAAATTAGAGCAAGTTGGCAACCTCGACTAAACCAATACAAAGCATTAAGAAAAAAGTATTTGCTGTACCCTGACTTTGAATAACGGGAAAACTAAACAGCTTGAATTAAATACGAATACCGATAATGCAAATATCATCTATTTGCTCTTCGTCTCCCTTCCACTCTTTATGTTTCTTCCAAAGCATTTTTTCCTGCATGCTCATGGATTCATGACTAATCTCTGATAGCACCTTCTTCATTTGGCGACTCATGAACTTACGATAGTCAGGTCCTCCAAACTGATCAGAATAACCATCTGAGAATATGTAAACACAATCTCCTTCCTTAAGGTCAAACTCATGATTATTGAATTGGCGATCTGGATCATTAAAATAACTTCCAATAGCCATGTTATCTCCTTTAATGTGGGTCATTTGGCCATCTCTAATGATATAAACAGGATTGTATGCTCCTGCAAATTCGAGTTTCATACTATCGTAATCAATAGTAATCAAGGCCATATCCATACCATCTCGAATCTTTTTGTTGGTTGACTTACGAAGAGCCTCAGATACAAATTTGTTCTGTGCGTTCAAGATATCAGAAGGTGTGGTCAGCCCATACTCCTTGATCGCTTTATTCAATGAGTTGTACCCAATCATACTCATAAAAGCTCCTGGAACACCGTGCCCTGTACAATCTACTGCTGCTAATAGTACTTTCCCATCTCGATTGTGCATCCAGTAAAAATCTCCAGATACGATATCCTTCGGCTTATACAGCACAAAGTAATCCTTTTTAAGCTGATTACTCATATATTCATACGGAGGTAAAATAGCCGTCTGAATTCTTTGAGCATATCGAATACTAGAAACAATGTCGTTGTTGATTTCCGCAATGGCGTTATTTTGCTTTTCAAGAAGTCCGTTTACTTTTTGCTTCTGTTTGAACAGTCTAAACACTAAGATCAAGAATCCTATAATAATTGCCAACACTCCCAAACTTCCATAAATCAACCATAATCTGGTTTTCAATAGGTAATCTTTCTTTTCGATCTCGCTGTTAGCTTCCTGAATTTTGGCAGAATATCGAGCAATTTCTCCTTCACGTACTAATAATTCTTGTTGTCTCTGTTGAATCAAAACACTGTCATCGTACGTCTTCGCGGTCAATAATTGTAACTGCATCTCCTTCTGAGCCAACTCAAATTCATCAATCATGTTCTGAAGATTGTTACTTGCTTGATCAAGATTTTCTTCATTTAGAATTTCATTTTCGTTGATGGAAGACAGCTCTTTTTGTGGTCGAATGGTTGTATTCGACGTATCAACATCCAAATTATCAACAACCAAAGGCACCATCTTTTCAGACAATTCCGATTGATTGGCTATAAGACGTTGCAAAGAGTCCTTAGCTGCTCTTAAAATATCATCTGCTTCCGCTTTAGCGTCAGCAATTATCTTTTTACTCTTAAGCTGCTCTCTACGATCACGTTCCAATTCGTTGCTGGCCAATAGCATGAATTCCGCCCTCAGGTCTTTAAGGCCTTGATCACGAATATCCTTAAACTGTGAGTTAGCCATGACCTCCTTCTCAATCGAAGCATATATTTCTTGCTGAACTTTATCGTAATTTTGGGTGTAATCTAAATCTTCAGAAAATTCCTCTTCGTCTTCATCGTAATAATAAACTTCAAATGGAACCAACATTATTGGTTCATCTAATCCATCCACCTTCTTTCTTAAGGCCACATCCCAACCCTCGTAGGTATAAATATAACCTAATTCACAGTTTTTGGTTTCAAAACGCGATAGCTTAGAGTAAAATCCTGACTTTGAATATTTAACATCGTAGATGGAATTTGGCGCTATTTCAAATTCCAACACAAAAGCTCCATCAGCCCCAGTTATTGCCCTCTTTACGACCTTCCCCTTGTGCATTACCTCAATATTCACATTGGAGAGGTCATAAATATCATATTTGTTTTTTTTGATTTCTTGATTACGATTGAAGTAGTCAATTCTTTCTTTAGATTTTCCTTTTAGGCGTAGTGAGCTATTCTCTTGGGCCAACAAAGCCCCAAAAGACATTAGAAAGAAGCTCATAAATACGAACAAATTCTTTCTTTGTATATGCCCTGTAAATATCACTTAATCTACACCTTTTCTAAACCTCACAATATTATATAATTTGATGCATTCTGCCAACTATCTTCGACGTCTTCTTTCTCTTCTTCGTCCAGAGTCTGATCTTGAGTTTCTCCTTCCCCCATCTCTGGAGCTATTAGAATTAGAAAATCTTGAAGAAGCATTTCGCTTACCCTTATCTCTACGACCACGATCTCCTTTTTTCTCTCCTCCTCCAGAAGCTACTTCCAGTTTTACCGGAGCCCCATCAAATTCAAGACCTTTACCGATTACTGCACGCATTTTACTTACTCCGTCAGGCTCGACCTCGAAAAATGAGAAATTGTTCTGTAAATCTATTCTTCCAATATCTTTTGCCTGCACGTCTGATCCTTGAACGACCATTTCAATAATATCTTTTACCGAAATATCATCCTTTTTACCAATAGACACAAAAAAGCGCTCTCCACCAGAATTTCGGATCCCTTCTCCTCTATCATTACGATCTTTTCGAGACTTTCGTTCGGAATTACCTACAGAAAGATCTTTTGCATCTTTATAGTAGTCTAATAATCTGTTAAAATTTTGAACCGCTACTCTGGTAATAATTTCTTCTTTACTCAAATCTTTCAGCTGCTCTAAAAACGCTGGAATAAATGGATCTACAACCGAATTAGATTCCGTTTCTTTTATTTCCTGAGCGTAATGAATCAACTGCTTCTCACAAATAGCCTCTGGACCAGGAATTTTCATTTCTGTCCATGATTGGTTGGTTATTTTTTCCAATGCACGAACCTTTCTGGTTTCGCGAGGACTTAATAAAACAATGGATTTCCCCTTCTTACCTGCACGAGCAGTCCTACCACTTCTGTGAGTATAGACTTCCAATTCATCTGGAAGGTTATAATTAATAACATGTGAAATATCATCTACATCAATTCCACGAGCAGCAACATCAGTAGCTACAAGGATGTTCAAGTTCTTAGTCTTGAATTTCTTCATGACATAGTCACGTTGTGCTTGACTTAGATCTCCATGAAGTGCATCTGCGTTGTAGCCATTTTGCATTAAGCTTTCTGCTACCTCTTTTGTCTCACGACGTGTTCTACAAAAGACTATTCCGTAAATATTTGGGTAATAATCAATAACACGCTGAATCACTAGCATTCTGTTACGATTATCAGTTACGTAAAAGTTATGTTCAATATTTACGTTTGCTGCATTCTTTTGCCCAATGGTAACCTCTTCAGGGTTATTCATATATTCACTGGCAATTCTTCTTACCTCTTTTGGCATTGTAGCAGAAAACAACCAAGTTGATTCTACATTTGTAGCATACGACAAAATATCGTCCAAATCATCTTTGAACCCCATATTAAGCATTTCATCCGCCTCGTCTAACACAACATAATCAATTCTAGAAAGATCTAATGCTCTCCTTCTAGCTAAATCCAATAATCTTCCAGGAGTTGCTACAACAATCTGAACACCTCTTTCGATTTGTTTGATCTGCTTTACAATATCAGTTCCTCCATAAACTGCGACTGCCTTAACTTTTTTCAAATGCTTAGAAAACCTTTCAATTTCCTGATGAATTTGCATACATAGCTCTCGTGTTGGAGACAAAATCAATCCTTGTGGATGCTTTTGATCGGAGTCAATCAATTCCAACAATGGAAGACTAAATGCCGCTGTTTTACCTGTACCTGTTTGTGCAAGACCAACATAGTCTTTAGTACCTGCTAACAAAATTGGGATAGTTTTTTCCTGAATAGGTGTTGGGTTTTCAAAACCCATTTCGTTGAGACTTTTTAGTAAGTTCTCGGATAACTCTAATTCTTCGAATTTCATAATTCGTAATGTCTTTTAATGTTTCTCTTAATAATCGCTCACTTGTTTATGGAAAAATGATTGATGCTCTTAACTCTTGATGAAAGATTTCCTTTCTACAGTTACGACTAAGACAAATAGTACCCCATTAAATGGTTTACCTCAGACCAATACGATTTCCCGAACAAATTCAGGTGATTTAGTATGTGATACAATTTATATAAAGGTATTCGTTCCTTATATCCGTCTGGAAGAGGATAAGCTGACTGATACGCTTCATAAAATAATGGATCAAATCCACCAAACAACATTGTCATTGCTAATTCGGCTTCTCGATTACCATAATATATGGCTGGATCAATCAAAACAGGTTCCCCGCTCCTGGCGACTAAAAAGTTACCACTCCACAAATCACCGTGCAAAAGTACAGGGATATTTTCACTGTCTTGCATAAAACCTTGAATTCTTTTCTGAAAATCAGAGACTTTACTCATAAATTGACGATCGACTAGTCCTTGTTGGAAGGCCCAATCCATTTGAAATTTCAGCCGTTTTGCCCAGTAGAACTCAATCCAATCGTGTTTTTGGTTTCCTTCGGAAGAATTAATTTGTAGTGCATCGCCCAAATAATTATCTTCTTCTAAGCCAAATTCAGAACCTGTAAAACGATGTAGATTAGCCATTGAAACACCAAATTCTCTCCAAAAATCATTGTTTCTATGTCCTGAATCAATCCATTCGAGTAATAAATATGAGTCGGTAACTCTTATCACATGGGGAACTTTAATGGCTTTTGCTTTACTTAGTTCGTTCAAACCATTGGCCTCTTTTTGATAAATTAAAGGTTTGTCTGCTCCATACTTAAGAAAATAGTACGCTCCAGATTCATCTTCGAGTCTGTATGCTCTTGAAATGCATCCTCCTCCAATCGGTTTAGCGGATACAAATGTGCATTTAAGTTCAGATTGTAAATCCCTCAGAATGGCCTTAGGAAGTGTAGAAAGCATTTGAATTAAGAGGTGCTTCTTTCTTGTTCTAATTCAGCCAATAAACCTTCGCATGAGTCTTCAACTAGGTCCAAAACCAATTCGAATCCTTCCTCTCCTCCATAATATGGGTCTGGCACATAGTCAAAATCCATGTTTTGAGCAAAATCCGTCATTTTACGAACTTTAGAGAAATACTCAGGTGAAGGACAAAAAGATCTGAGGTTGGTAACATTAGAATCGTCCATGGCAATAATATGGTCGAACTCAATAAAATCTTCTGGTGTAACCTGCCTTGAAATACTGTCTAAGGATAAACCACGTTTGGTTGCATGTTTTCTCATACGAGCATCTGCTCTTTCTCCATCATGAAAACCATTGGTGCCAGCAGAATCGATATGATAATGTTCGTTCAGATTACGTTCTTTAACCAAATGTTGAAAAACACCCTCTCCAGTTGGAGAGCGACAAATATTCCCTAAACATACAAACAACACCTTCGTTTTCATATCCTTGCTCATTTGATATTTTCTATTTTACTTCAGTTCCGTCTTTATATTTCACTTCTTTTTTCAACTTGCCTTTTTTGTTGAAAAATTTCCAATTTCCGTCGTACTTGTCGTCTTTGTAATCTCCAGACATCATAACAATTTTACCATAATCGTCATACTGCTCATATGGTCCGTTCTTCATATCATTTTTATAGGTGACTTTTTCATAAAGAACTCCCATATCATCATGAATAGTCCATAATCCATCCCTAACATTTTGGTTGTAAGGTCCATATTCCAGCACAGTTCCTTCTTCTGACCAAAAGTACCAAACACCATGCGGCAAACCATTCAAACAATCTCCTTCTCTAATTGCATTTCCATTCTCATAATAATAAGTCCATTGCCCATTATACAAGCCATCCTTGAACAAGCCCTCAGCTTTTAACTTTCCTGACTCATAAAACCTTTGAAACTTACCGTTTTCCATCCCATCCTTCCAATGCTCTATAGTTTGCATATTACCATTAGGGTAAAAATACTTCCATTCCCCATCGTATTGGTCATCTTTAAAGTTTCCAGATGCATTTACCTTACCATTCTCATAATAATATTTCCACTCACCATTCTTCATTCCATTTACGGTAGGCCCTTCGGACATCACTTTTTGAGTTCCTTCAAAATAAACTTTCTGAACCTCTTGTCCCATTACAGAATTCACAACTACTAATAGCAGAACTGCTATCGCAAAAACATTTCTTCTATTCTTCATCTTCATCAAAGTTTATAATTTCTCCCACTTCACCGTCTGGTAAGTAAGTCACCCATTCCCCAATCATTTCTCCTTCGGAATATTTACCAAAAGCTTCCAATTTACCATCTGGATAGTAGTAATCCCACTTTCCGTTTTTCTCCCCTCCTTTATAATATCCGATACTAGCATACCCTCCATTGGAATGATAGTATTTCCAAAGCCCTGTTACAAAGCCATTTTGCATCCGTCCTATGGATTTTAATTTACCGTTTGCATGGTAAGTAGCTCTAACACCTTTCCCGTCTTTCAATTTTACTTTACCTAACGCTTTTCCAGTTGAATCATAAGGTATTCCTTCTTCCCACAAAAGTCCGTTCTGATAAAATTCTTCTTGAGCTAACTGACCATTTTTATGATAGTTTTGCCATTTACCGTACTCTTTTCCGCTAGCATATTGACCGGTTGCTTTTAATTGACCATTATCATGGTATTCATTCCAAACTCCATGTTCTAAACCATCTAAATAACTTCCCTCTTGCTTCAAATAACCGTTTTCATAGTATTCTAGCCATTCACCTTGTTCGGTATTGCGTATAAACCTTCCTTTCATGGCTATGTAACCATTATCAAAATAGGAAATCCAATTACCATGTTTTGTCCCAAATTTGTATCCGCCAACAGTTGAAATCAATCCATTTTTATGATATTCCGTCCATTTCCCTTCTTGCAAACCATTTAAATAACCTCCTTCGGCCATTTTAGTCCCATCATCATAAACATCTACCCAATATCCGAACCTTTTCCCTTCCAGATAATCACCTTCGCTAAACAATGCTCCATTTTCATGGTAATAGGTCCAAGTGCTGTCTTCAATTCCGTTTAGATAAAATCCCTTCAGCTTTGGTATTTCGGTTTCAAAATACTCCTCATAAAGCCCTTGCAATGCATCGTTTTCATATGTTCCTTTTGCAGCCTTTATTCCTGAAGGATAATATTCATTGAACATACCTTCTTTCATACCACCCACAAAAGTGATTTCAGATACTAATGTCCCGTTTTCAGCATATTCTTTCCAAATTCCATCTGGCAATCCATCCTTATATGCTCCCGTAATCTTAAGTTGACCATTTTCATGGAATGTATTTTTAGTTCCATTTCCTTGGTGCACTGAACTAGTTCCTAAAACTGCTCCATCTTTACGGAAATACTTGTCGGATTTGATCAATTTCCCTTCTTCATAATACTCCTTAAACTTAATCTGACTGTTTTCATGATAAACAGTTAGTTCAAGGTTTTGAAGTCCTTTTTCAAACGTCCCTTCCTCCGAAGGTTTTCCGTTGCTGTGATAATAGGTGTATTTTCCGTGTTCCTCTCCTTTATCGTAATTAATAACGTATTCTGGCTTTCCCTTTACGGTAAACTTTTCCCATTTTCCTTGCTCCATTCCTTTTTCATAGGAGCCTTTCAGCTTTACAATATTACGAGGATGATAAATCGTGAATGGGCCATGCTCAAAACCATAGCTATATTGTATTATAGATGCAGGTTTTCCATTAGGATAATACGTGATCCAAGTACTATCCTCATAACCATAATTGAATTTCCCTTTTACAGATACCGTTGAATCTTCATAGAATTCAATCCAATCGCCATGAGGTTGGTCATTTACATAGAAACCATCTGTTTTAATCTTACCATTATCATGATACTCCAAGAAAAGGCCATTTTGCTCTCCTTGCTCATATTGTTGAGCAGAAGCCACCTTCCCATTTGAATAAAATGTTTTCCAATTACCAACCGCAACGCCTTCCTCGAAATAATTTTCAGATTGAACTAATGAATCAGGGTACATTGCAAGCCAGAGACCATCTCTTAGTCCCTCAACATAGCTGCCTTTTTGCATTGGATCACCATTTTCATAATAATCGGTCCAACTTCCGTGCTTTAATCCATCCTTATAATCTCCTTGCGAAAACAACGCTCCTGAAGGATAAAAAAACTTCCATGG
>JAHDFW010000226.1 GCA_020627945.1 Cytophagales bacterium | reverse complement strand
TCTAGGACTCAAAAGGGGGCTTAACACCCCCTTTGAATTCTAATTTATATTACTTAGTAAACTAAGCTCCTACACCTTCAACAGCTGCTTTTACCAACTGTGCTGCATCTTTCAATACAACCGCAGATTGTACTTTTAATCCTGATTCGTTGATAATCTTTGCTCCTTCTTCTGCATTTGTTCCTTGCAATCTTACAATAATTGGAATACTAATGTCTCCAATGTTCTTATAAGCTTCTACAACTCCATTCGCTACTCTATCACATCTTACAATACCTCCAAAGATGTTGATCAAAATTGCTTTTACGTTTGGATCTTTAAGGATAATTCTAAATCCTTTCTCTACAGTTTCAGCATTTGCTCCCCCTCCTACATCAAGGAAGTTTGCTGGCTCACCACCAGATAATTTAATCATATCCATGGTAGCCATTGCTAATCCTGCTCCGTTCACCATACATCCAACGTTACCTGGAAGATTTACATAGTTCAATCCAACCTCAGATGCTTCCAATTCCGCTGGATCTTCTTCAGTAGTATCTCTTAACTCAGCTAAATCTTTATGACGGTATAATGCGTTCTCATCAATATCAACTTTTGCATCTACTGCAATTACTTTGTTGTCAGAAGTTTTCAACACTGGGTTAATCTCAAACATTGAAGAATCTGTCTCCTCATATGCTTTGTACAATGAGAAAATAAATTTCACCATTTCCTTGAAAGCTTGCCCTTCTAAACCAAGCATGAATGCTACTTTACGAGCTTGAAATGGCTGTAAACCAACTGCTGGATCAATGTGCTCCTTGATAATTTTCTCTGGAGTTTCTTCAGCAACCGTCTCAATGTCCATACCTCCTTCAGTACTTGCCATGATCACGTTCTTTCCTAACCCTCTGTCCAACAAAATACCTAAGTAATACTCTTTTGGCTCACTTTCACCTGGATAGTAAACGTCTTGTGCAATTAACACTTTGTTTACAACTTTTCCGTCAGGACCAGTTTGGTGAGTAACTAATGTTCCTCCAAGAATCGCTTCTGCTTTTGGACCAACTTCATCAAGGCTTTTTGCCAAAACTACTCCGTGAGAACCAGTTTCGTTAACTGTTCCTTTCCCACGACCACCTGCGTGAATTTGTGCTTTAACTACATACCATTCAGTACCTGTTTCAGCATTCAATTTTTTAGCGGCATCAGCAGCCTCTTGAGGAGTTGCAGCTACAATTCCTTCTTGTATTTTTACTCCGTAACCTTTAAGTACTTCTTTCGCCTGATATTCGTGTATATTCATGGTAGTAGATGTGTTTAAATTTATTAAGTGCGAAAGTAGTTTTTTTACATAGTAAATTCAAATTTTTGAATTCAAAAACTTGAAATAAGGAAAGCTTACTCACTATTATCAAGCAGGGCTTTCATAATTACCGTTTCCAGTTTCCGAATTCCACGTAGATTCCTATCTTTGTCCAATGCTAAAAGCTAAAAATATATTTAAGAGATACGGCAATCTAGAAGTATTGAAAGGGGTCGATTTGGAAGTTAAAGAAGGTGAACTACTTTCAATCGTGGGAAGCTCGGGTGCTGGAAAGTCTACTCTTCTTCATATTTTAGGAACGCTTGACAAACCCGACGCAGGTACACTTGAAATTGCTGGCATTGAAATTACAAGTCTAAACTCTAATGAACTTGCCGCATTCAGAAACAAAAACATCGGTTTCGTGTTTCAATTTCATAATTTACTTCCTGAATTCACCGCTTTGGAAAACGTTTGTATCCCAGGGTTTCTAAACAAAGAAAATAGTGAAAAAGAAGTTCGTGAAAGAGCAACTGAATTACTCACTATGTTAGGGCTTGGTGATCGACTGGATCATAAACCGTCTGAATTATCTGGAGGAGAACAACAAAGAACTTCGGTTGCAAGATCATTGATCAATAACCCTCAAATCGTTTTTGCGGATGAGCCCAGTGGAAATCTTGACTCTAAAAATGCAGAGGAATTACACAATTTACTTTTCAACCTTCGTAAAGAACTAAATCAAACCTTCGTTATTGTAACGCACAACCGAACACTGGCTGAACAAAGTGATCGTTACATTACTATTAGCGATGGGTTAGTTGTTTAACTCATCAAATTTAACCCACACAAAATACATAGTAGTAACAGGATTAAGGAAAATCATCAACCACGTCCAACTCCATTTTATATTCTTTTCCAACCTTTTGATCCTCCATAGAATTCTGATTACACCAATCAACTGAATTATCTGAATCAATTTAACTATGCTCACCTGCACATTATAGCTTCTCATAGAAGGATACATCCAACTAAATTCAACCGGGAAAAATGCACTCATTAGATACCAAACAAATATGAGCGTTGGTACGGTAAATAATATTTTCTTCAAAAGAGGCATATATTAATCTTTATCCAAGATTCTTCTGTACGTAATCAAAAATAAAATAAACATCCAAGCACCAATTATTATAAAATAATCCCTGTGGTGGAATGGTAAGTCAACCCAATGATACAGGAATAAAAATTCGGACGCGCATGAAAACAAAACGCTAATCAACTTTACATTATCAAGCCAAGTTCTACTATTTTTAGCTAAATATCTTAAGCTATACAATACAATTAGCGCAGCATTTGAAGTAACAATTAGCAAACCCGCCCCAGGCCAGTGCAGCACTTTAAATATGTACCCAAAGAAAAATAGCATTACAGCCAAAGAAATAGGATACAAAAACTTCTTACCCTCATTAACTAAAGAAAGGAAATAAAAAATCACCCCTCCCCAAGCTACATATTTAAGAATGCTAATTACACCTGCTCCAGGCCAGTGCTTAATTTTCAATAGAAAAGGCACCAAAGATAATAACACTGCTATTAACAGGGGAAACAGTATTTTCAAATACTTACTCATTTGATAATTCTAAAATAATAAATGACCGGAAATAAAAAAAGAGGTTCCACTTCCAAGGAACCTCTTCTCGTTTTCAATCAACTAGGGAAAGTTGTATTGTATTACGCAACCATATCTAAGACGACACCCATTTTAAATTGGTTGCCCAGCTTCTGAAAAAATTTAAAATTGGCGATTCGTACTGTATTTAATACCTTTAGACAACAAAAATAAGTACAACCGATATGGAACGCGAAAAGGCCAAAGTAAAACGAATTGGACTGCTTGAAAATCTTTTAAGTCTGAGAAGTTTTGTACGTAACCCTGCAGTTTACCTTCAAAAAATACTACGTAAACATAATGGTCTTGCAGAAGTGAAAATTCTAATGGGATTAGTAACCGTAACGGACAGACCAGAAATGATTCGACACGTTTTACAACAAAACAATCGTAATTACAAAAAGACCAAAGTAGTGCGAAGTTTAATTCGGGAGCAGGTGGGAAATGGACTTTTAACTTCTGATGGACCTTATTGGCTTAAACAACGAAGAGCTATTCAACCGGGGTTTCACAAACAACGGCTAAATGGAATTTCTAAAATAATGGTAAATGAAATTCAGGAGTACATGAATGACACTCTTGAAAAATACGCTGAATCAGGACAATCATTTGACATTACTAAGGAAATGGGGCGTTTAGCTTTTCGAATAGTTGCAAAAAGTTTATTGGGAAATTCTGCAAATACTGAAGAACTGGAGCTAGTAGATGAAATTGTTTCTCAAAACCAACAGTTTATAGTGGATCAAGTAAGAAGACCGTTTCTAAAACCTTGGTTCCACCTAACGGGTAAATACAAACGAATGCGCGAATTAAAACGGAAAGGTGACAATTTAATATTGAGAGTAATTCGTGAACGAAAACAGTCAGGCGAAAAACATGATGATCTTCTAGACATGTTACTAGAAACTCGTTACGAAGATGGCTCCTCAATGGCCGATCAGCAATTACTTGACGAATTAATCATTCTATACGTTGCTGGACACGAAACAACAGCAATGGCTATGTCTTGGGCTTGGTACTTATTGGTAAAACATCCTGAAATAGAAGAAAAACTAGTTCAATCAGGCATAGAAGTCCTAGGTG
>JAHDFW010000041.1:18832-24435 GCA_020627945.1 Cytophagales bacterium | reverse complement strand
TTTAGAGTATGAAGAAACTTCGCTATAGTGTTCTTAACCCACTTATTTTTTTGGTGATTCTTTGGCAAATATTGGGTTATGAGATGTTAAATGATGTGAGTTTCACACATTATGGTATTTATCCAAGAGAATTTGGAGGTTTGAAAGGAATAATCTTTTGGGTTTTTCTGCACAATGATGTAACACACCTAATTTCAAATACGGTTCCGTTATTGGTACTAGGAACAGCGGTTTATTACTTTTATGACAAGTTAGCTAATTCCGTCATACTGTTTATTTATTTATTTACTGGTATCGCTGTTTGGATTATAGGAAGCGAAGGACGTCATATTGGAGCTAGTGGTTTGGTTTATGGTCTGTTTGGCTTTCTGTTTTTTGGAGGGATTTTCCGTCGAGATAAAGTTTCTATTACTTTATCCCTATTGGTAACCATATTATACGGTGGAATATTTTGGGGAATCTTACCTGGACAACCCGGAGTGTCTTGGGAGGGACATTTGATGGGGATGACTGCTGGGTTATTCATGGCTTACTATAATAGGAAGCAATTCTTATACAAGGAGCAATTGAGTGATAATTCGGTTGATTTTAGAAGAATTCCCACACATTTTAACTGGCAATCTAGTGGAGTGTTAAGGCAAACCACAAATTCTATAGTAATGGTTCGTCCTTGGCATTTTGGTTTCAATCCACAAACTGCGGAATCTAACGCGTTTCAAAAAACTCATGTGTTGATAGATGATAAGAATTTGAATAAACTAGCCATTGAGGAATTTGACTCCATGGTTGGTAAATTGAGATTTAATGGGGTAAACGTAATGGTTTTTGAAGATCAAATTCATAAAACTCTTCCAGATGCGGTATTTCCCAATAATTGGATTTCAATGCATCATTCTGGCAAAGTTGTTTATTACCCGATGCAGGCCGAAAATCGTAGAATGGAGAGAAGAGAAGATATTTTGGATTTACTTCTCCATGAACATGGCTTTTCACATACTGGATTAGATAACTTATCAGGTTTTGAGGAAGAAGGTAAATATCTTGAAGGAACAGGAAGTTTGGTCCTTGATCATCAAAGTAGGGTAGCTTACGCTGCAATTTCCCCAAGGACTAATCCAGAGGTTTTTTCAAAATGGTGTAAGGTAAATGAATATTATCCAGTAATGTTTGAAGCTTCTGATGCGTCAGGAGGTCAAATTTATCATACCAATGTGATCATGAGTGTTGGAGCTGGTTTTGTCGTAGTGTGTTTGGAGGTGATTCGAGATGAGAAATACAGAGCTTTTATTCGAGACGTTTTCGAAAAAACCGGAAAGACAATTATTGAAATTACTGAAGATCAGATGAATGGTTTTTGTGGTAACATCCTTCAGATTAATAACAATCTTGGAGAGCCATTGATTGTAATGTCGTCAACCGCTTTCGAGAATTTTAATGAAGCCCAAATAAGTACGATTCAGCGATTTGGAAAAATTATCCATTCACCTATTCCTACCATAGAAACTTTTGGAGGGGGGAGTGCCCGCTGTATGATTGCTGAGGTGTTTTTGCCTAAGATTGGATAAAATCCATGATTAGAATAATTAGCAATCCTTCATAGGACACCCTAACTCAGTTCTTTTCATTTTTCTACGTCCCATTTTACGCTTTCTTTTATCCACCGCACTATTTCCTGATTTAGAAGTGCTGCAAGCCGTAAAAGTAAGAGACGCACCTCCTACAAATATAAACATCAAAATTACTGCTGCGATCTTTCTCATATTATTCCTTTCACAAATAACGGTCCAAACTAGTTTGAATTGCTTATTAAGTGCTTGTTTTAATTCAACTTCGTAAAGTTACGAATTATTGCGTAATGTTAATAAGGTAATTTCAGGACTAATACCTACCCGTCCTGGATAAGCTAAAAAGCCAAGCCCGCGATTCACATATAACTTTTGTTCGCTATTTTCATCTTTATAAAGCCCAGCCCATTCTTTGTAAACATATTTAACGGGACTCCATTTAAACCCCGGAATTTCAATACCAAATTGCATTCCATGGGTGTGACCAGAAAGCATTAAATCAATATTTTTGAACTTCTCAAGTACTTCCAAACGCCAGTGAGAAGGGTCATGTGACATTAGAATTTGGAAGGAGCTTTCATCCACGTTTTGGTAGGCTTTCGTTAAATCACCGTATTTGGAGAAACTTCGTCCCCAATTTCGAATTCCAATCAATGTGAAAAAATCTTGCCCTTTTTCAATTTTCACGTGTTCGTCCATAAGAAGTTTCCATCCCATTTCTTTTTGCGTTCTGTACAAAAGTTGCATGTTTTCTTCTTTTTCCGCATCATTTTTCCATTCTCGATAGTAATCACCGAAGTCATGATTCCCAAGAACAGAAAATACTCCATGTTTTGCCTTTATTTTGGATAAAGTATCTTTAAACGGTAGCAATTCTGTTGAGATATTATTTACAATATCTCCTGTGAATAGGACCAGATCAGGCTCCAATGAGTTGATCATTTCCACTGCTTTTTCCAGAGGTCTTTCGGAGACAAAACTTCCTGTATGCAAATCCGAAATTTGAATTACTTTGAACCCGTTAAAAGTAGGAGGGATTTTACCTGAAATAATATCTTTTTGGTGAACTGTATAGTTATATCCACCTCTTAGCATCCCATATAAGAATGAAGCACTAAATACACCACCCACACCTAATGCAATTTGACTTATAAATTTACTTCTCGAAGCGTCATAATCTTTACTTCCAAATAAGTTAATAAGATAAACTACCAACCTATAGAGATCATTAATTAGCAGTATTGTACCTATAAAAAGCTTAGGTATTATACATACAAACATAAACCCCAATAGAGTGTTTGTAAGCCATCTAGGTGCTTCTTTAAAATCAATGATAAGGAAAGAGAGCATGATTCCAAAAGTAATGGCCGTAATTGACCAATAAGCTATGTAGGCTATACGTTTGGCCATCAGTGACGTGCCATCTATTACGGTTTTTAAACCGAAAAATATGTAAATGTCAATCGCAAGTAGGATTAACATCATTATTAGTATTGGTATATATCTCACTTCCCCTTTCTTTTATGCGTTACGGACGTTTGGAATAAGAACAAAGATTATCTGTTGATTGTTCTAAAAACACCTGTTTTTTTCTTGAATCGATGCAATTTACTTCATTTTTTTCGAACATCGAATCCCGTATCTAAACTGTTGGAAATTTTTATTAAAATAGGTACTTTCGTGCCGAACCAAAAAATTAAAATAATGGACTTTTCGTATTCGGAAAATCAACAAATGATCGCTCAAATGATTCAAGATTTTGGAGAGCGTGAAATAAGACCAAAAATGATGGAATGGGACGAGTCACAAGAGTTCCCAATTGAGGTTTTTAAGAAGCTTGGTGAATTAGGACTTATGGGAGTATTAGTTCCTCAGGAGTATGGTGGTTCTGGAATGGGGTACCGTGAATATGTTACTGTGGTTTCTGAGATTAGTAAAATATGTGGTTCTATAGGTTTGTCTGTAGCTGCACATAATTCATTGTGCACAGGTCATATTTTACAGCATGGTAGCGAAGAGCAGAAGAAAAAGTATTTGCCAAAACTAGCAACAGCGGAATGGATTGGAGCTTGGGGATTAACTGAGCCTAATACTGGTTCAGATGCGGGTAATATGAAAACTACTGCAGTGCTCGATGGAGATCATTATGTGCTTAATGGAGCCAAAAACTTTATTACACACGGTAAGTCTGGAAATGTAGCAGTGGTAATTGCAAGAACTGGAGAAGTTGGAGATTCGCATGGAATGACAGCTTTCATTATTGAAAAAGGAACTCCTGGTTTTAGTGCTGGAAGAAAAGAGGATAAATTAGGAATGAGAGCTTCAGAAACAACGGAGCTCATCTTTGATAATTGTCGTGTTCATAAAGATCAGGTAATTGGTAAGGTAGGAGAAGGTTTTGTTCAATCTCTTAAAGTATTGGATGGAGGTCGTATTTCTATTGCGTCTTTGGCATTAGGGATTGGAATGGGAGCGTTTGATGCTGCTCTTCAATACTCTAAAGAACGTCATCAGTTTAATAAGCCGATCTCATCTTTTCAAGGGATCTCCTTTAAGCTTGCAGATATGGCAACGGAGATTGAAACTTCGAAATTATTGACATATAGAGCAGCTGCAATGAAAGACTCTGGTCAAAAAGTAAACCTTGAATCTGCTATGGCTAAATATCATGCGTCTGAAATGTCGGTAAAAGTTTCTACGGAGGCGGTACAGATTTTTGGAGGTTATGGTTATACCAAAGATTATCCGGTGGAGAAGTTTTATCGTGATTCGAAGCTTTGTACGATTGGAGAAGGTACTTCGGAAATTCAAAAACTTGTTATTTCTAGAGCAATTTTGAAATAGTTCTTAATTGAAATAGGCACGAATAAGAAAACCCTCTGAATCATTCAATTCAGAGGGTTTGTTTTTTTAGTTAGTACAAATAAGATTAGTTGCTACATCCGTTTCCTGGAGTAACTAAGAAGGTGATCGCAATTGCGAATCCACTTCCGTCACAACATACAACTCCTGATCTAATAGGACAGCAGCACTCATTTGCCAATTGTTGTAATTGACCTCTTGCCATTCCAACAGCCTTTCCACATGGATCAAGATCTACGTCGCAATTTGTTGGATTCATGTTCGCAGAAGCAAAAAACTGAATTTCTTCAGATTTGTCTAAGGACACCATTTTTCCATCTTCATTGTAAATGTCCGTTCCGTACTTGGCTTGCAAATCAGCAAAGGTCATTTTTTTAATCACTGGAGACTTTATTTCTTCATCTGGTGATTTTGGAGTCATTGAAACGATCGCGAATACCATCAAAATAGAGGCTACTCCCAAGAAAGCAAATTTTAAGTTTTTCATAATTAGTATAGTTTTAGTTAAAAAAAAATAATAGTTCTATCAACATACACATTATTAATGAGTTAAGCAAGGATATCTGTGTTGTCTTTAGGTCGATTAACTTATTTTTAATATTGGTTTTAGTTTATGCGGAATTAGATAAGGAGGCGAATGAAGTATCGCCTAGGATAAAACTCAGCACCTCTTACTATTTTTTGATTTTATTGATTTAAAACTATTGTTGAAATTAAAATGTTTTAGTACATTTGCCATCCCAAATGAAATTTTAGGTATGATAAGCGTAAAAGTAAAGGATAACGAAAACATTGACAGAGCTCTTAAGAGATTTAAGAAGAAATTTGAGAAAGCGAAGGTTTTGAGGGAGTTGAGATCTAGAACTTTCTTCGAAAAAGAATCTGTTAGAAGAAGAAAAGAAGTTAAGAAAGCAGTTCACAAGCAATCTGTTAAAAACAGAGAAGAGTAGTAAACTTTGCTGATCCAATAGTTTGGATTAGTTAATTTCTAACTTCATATAAAGCATTAAGCCTTGCCATTAGTTTGGTAAGGCTTTTCTTGTTTAAACTTGACGCTTAGGTCTTAGCTCTTTATTAATGACTTTTTAAGAGGGGTTATTTGATAACCTGAAACCAACCTTTGAATTGATCTGTTTCGTTAGATCGATTCAAACGATAAAACTGGACATCTGCTAC
>JAHDFW010000041.1:0-18732 GCA_020627945.1 Cytophagales bacterium | reverse complement strand
CCCGCGTCATCTTGTGCAGTAATAAAATAACATCCCGCTAATGAATTAATGTCACGTTGATGTCTAAATAATGTATCTTTTGTGGTGGCAATTAATTCCATAGAATCACCTTCGTACCTGCTGAACCAAATGTTGTAACCCGTGATGTCATCAACACATTCAGGCGGTGAAATAAGTGGCGTGAATGTAAGTGTGTTCTCATACGGTGGATCAGTCTCGCAATTTGATATAATATTGGAATTTGGTGGGCATGGAGCTAATTCATCTTTAGGAGTAGTGCAACGAATTTGTGAACTGTTGAAAATAATAGAATCTCGAATGCCGTTACAGTACGACCCTTGAGTTCTAATATAGTAACAAACACTGTCTCCATTAGTTAAGTCAACATGCACATATTGCATGTCAGAATTTGTGATTACTCCTACTGTATCAAGTGTGTCATAAGATCCTGATTGTTCAACTTCTCTAAAAAACACGTAATGGTCGAAACCTGTATTTTCCCAAGGGGTATTAGCGTTCCAATCTAGGTCGATTCTTCGACTTCCTTCAGTTGCCGTAAGGAATACTGAAGACGCAATATCACTTTCTCTAGTTCCGTAGGTAAGCTTGTAAAAGAACTGGTTTTCAACGGTGTTTAAATTGGAATCCAACATTGATCCGGAGGGGAAATTGCCTAAATTAATAAAGTTTGCTTCATTGTTAGAATTAATACTTCTCCATAAAGTAAGGCTGCTGCTGTCTATGTTAATTGAGCTGTCTAGAGGTTGAACCCAAGATACTCTTATAACGCCACGCGTTGTGTCTGTTTGAACCACACTTACTTCAGTGATTAGAGGGAATTCACTTCCTGCAATAACGCAAGTTTCGTCTGAAACTAATCCAACTCCAGCACCAGGTTGAGGGAATTGTGCTTGAATTATGTAACAATAGTTTTGGCCTTTCCCAATTGATTCATCTCGGTAGTTAGTGATATTAGCTTCTACCGAGTCAATTAAGATGAATCCTGCCGATTCGGGGTTGTTCATTGAACATCCTCCCAAAGATCCAGATGGTGCACTGCATCCTTTCCTATAAATGTTTATTTGTTGGGCATTATTACAAATATATGTATCCCAACTTAGATCAATTGCAGGCGCGTCACCCAAAACTTCAGTTGCACTTAAGTTGTCTATTTTAGGTCCTACAACTTCAATAGACCAAGTTTGAATATCTACTAAACTTGGTGATTGAGTCAATGCATCTGAAGCTCTAAAAATGACTTGATATGATGCCTCTCGTACATTTGAACATTCTGGTGTCCAGTCGAACGCTAATTCTGTGTACCCTGGAGCAATTAGGTCAGCAACCGTAGGAGGAGGTGTAATTCCTGTAAAAACATCGATGACTACTAAATCAAAGTCTGGATCTGTTGCAGTTATGATTTTATTTAGGTTTTGGTTCACAACCACACAAGTATCTTCTGGAAGGTTGAGGATGGGTTTGTCATTTTCAGTATCCACAATCGTAATTTGCATATCTCTGTGGATGTAACTTATAATCTGCCCATTTCTCCATTCGTATATTCGGTAAGCAATATTATAATCACCTGGTACAATAGGGGAATCCCATTCCATGTTGCCTAACAAACTGTCCAGAAAAACAAAATTATTTGCTCCACCTACTTGTCCTGGGTCAACATAATTAACTACCGTAGTTCCGTCAGAACTATATGGAATATCCATTTCGTAAGTTAAGCTATCTCCATCTGCATCGAAAGCACCGGGGTTATATGTGTATATTTCTCCAACCGCACCGTCGTCGATTGGTGGTACTAAAAGTTCTGGTGTGTTATTAAGTCCAATAAGTGGATCAAGGATCAGCATTGTTTCTAGGTAAAATGCGGTATTCAAGGAATTAGACATGTTTAAGACTCCTCCAATTCGGTTTTCATCTCTAAACATTATTCTGATCTGACCCGCATTGAAAGTATGCGTATAAACGTATTCCGCTTTCATAACATCGTTCTCCTGGCGAGTAGTGTCACTAAATTTAACAGTTTCACTCCATCCATCAGTAGCTGAGACAGTAGCCGAGTCAATATTTATTCCAGAACTAGCTTTAGTGTAAACAACTAGGGTGATTTCGAATGTAAAAGCAGTGTTTGAAATTCTTTTAGCAGTAATTTCTCCTGCACGGATATGTGAAGCTGATACCTGAGCTATTGTAACAAGACTAATGAATAAAACAAGAAGGTATTTTCTGATCATTGAAATTATTTACCACTGTTGTATGTTGTAAAGGTACGAATATTCTTAGTTAACCTTCTTATAATATTAGGAGGAATAATTAGGTGTAAGAACAAATTCATTTTTTATAGAAGTTAAAAAAAAGGATTAATTAAATTTACTTTACGAAAGTTCTGGAATAACACATATGAACATTCAATGGTATAACGAACAATATTAAATTCAATTTTATATGAATAAGGAAGTAGCTACTTTGGGTGCGGGTTGCTTTTGGTGTGTTGAGGCGGTATTTAAAGATTTGAAAGGTGTTGAAACTGTAGAGTCTGGATATATGGGTGGGAGCAAGGAAAATCCAACCTACGAGGAGGTTTGTACAGGAACGACTGGTCATGCTGAAGTCGCAAAAATTGTCTTCGATTCAGATCAGTTAAATTTTGAGACCCTTCTTTCTATATTTTTCAGAACGCATGATCCTACTACTTTAAATCGTCAAGGGGATGATGTTGGGACTCAATATAGGTCTGCCATTTTTTATCATACACCAACACAGAAGGAGAAAGCTGAGGCCATTATTGCACAATTAAATAAAGAGCAAGCATATCCTTCGCCTATAGTTACAGAGGTAACTGAAGTTAGTCATTTTTACATTGCTGAAGATTATCATCAAGATTACTTACGAAATAATCCTCAAAACCCTTACTGTCAAATGGTCGTACAGCCTAAAGTAGATAAGTTTAAGAAAGTTTTTAGCGATCTGTTGAAATAGAAAATGAGCAAAAAAAATCCCAGTTGAATTCAACTGGGACCTTGGCATACGATTAGTATAGTTTAGCTTAGTTTTTGTTGTGTCCTGTTAACTATCGTATGAAACATGTTGTGCCAAGTACTTCTCCAGTACATCCACACACGTAAACTTCTGCCATTAAAAGACCAGTTTCTCTAGATGTTACACTTACAGTATAAAGTGCTCCAGTAATAGCTGGTCCACAAGCGCATCCTCCAGTTATTTGAGCGCAGTAATCGAATGGCTTAAATCTTTGGTTAAGTCCAGAAAGACATCCAGCATCTTTTACAGCCTTACGTGCAATTGATACAACTTGTCCGTTATTCTCACAATTTTGTCCAAAAGAGTCTGTAGAAATTGTAAAAGCTCCAATGAACATAAGAGCGATCATGATTAGTTTTTTCATGTTAAATGGTGTTTAGGTGAATGAAAAAAAATATTCAACTCAATAATACAAAAAATAAATGGAATATTCATAATTTCCACCCGATTTTTTAAATCTTGAATACATTGTTGTGATGAGCGAGGATTCTTTTCCGCTTATTTTTTAAATGGTATTACATTTTTATTTAAAGGTAGTTAAAGTTGCTTATTTAACGCATTTATACGTTGCGCGAGAGTAGGGTGAGAATAATTGAGGAATACATCTAATGGATGAGGGGTAAGGTTGGAGAGGTTTGTTTGACTTAACTTCTTTAGTCCGCTAATAAGATGTTCGGCTCCGTAGGTTTTATTGGCAAAGTCGTCCGCTTCATATTCGTTTTTTCTCGAAATATAGCTCGAAAGAATACCTAAGAACATTGAGATCGGAGAGAATAAAATTCCAAACGCAACAAGATTAACCGCTAGAGAAAGACGTTCGGCTCCAAACGCGACAGAAAGTTGCTCATTAAACAAAAACAAAGATGATAAATAAAGAATGGCACCTGTTTGCAGGATACTCATTACCAAGCCTTGAACGATGTGTTTTTTCTTATAATGTCCTGCTTCATGTGCTAATACAGCAACAATTTCCTCAGTAGAAAGTTGCTCTATTAGCGTGTCATATAAGACTATTTTTTTCGTTTTACCAAACCCACTAAAGTATGCATTAGCTTTAGTGCTCCGAGTGGAGGCATCTAATACAAATACATTTTCTAAAGGGAAGTCGTTTTTACGACAGTAATCGACGATGGCAGACTTTAATTCACCTTCCTCAAGTGGATTTAGCTTATTGAATATTGGAACTATTAGTGTAGTGTAGAATAAATTCATAAACAGCATAAAAGCCGTTGCGACAATCCAGAAATACCACCAAAAGTCGGTGTTCAGAATTTCAAACATCCAAAAAAGAGTGCCTAAAATTAAACCTCCAATAATAGCGCTTAGAAGATACGACTTTAATTTATCCATAACATATACTTTTGGAGTCATGGTATTGAATCCGAAGTTTTCTTCAATGGTAAATTGATTGTATAGGTCCATTGGAATTCCAAGAATATCTGAAGCGAAATATAGAATAGCAATGTACCACACACCTTCTAACCAAGGATATAGATTAGATTCAACTATGAACTGATCTAGCATGCCAAAACCTTTTAAATAAAAGAAAATTAGTGTAATTATAAGGCTGAGACTTCCACTTGTAATTCCGAAGTTCGCTTTTGTTTTACTGTACAAGACAGAAGATTCAAGCTGTTTATTGTCAAAAATATCAGATAGCGAATCAGGTAGATTTTTATTGCAATTTCGACTACTTAACAAGGTGGTTATCAGGCTAACCAAAAAAGAAAAGCCAAGCAGGATAATGATTAAATATCTAAGTTGTTCGGTAGACATGGAAGTGTGATTTTTAGCAAATTAACTAATATATTTTGAGATTTGTCTTATTTTTGAAATTGATATGAAGTATTACATTTTAGCTTTTTTCGCAGTACTGGGATACACGAATATTTTCGCCCAGAACAACCTTACATTTGAGCAGTGTTTATCTAAGGCATATGAGTTCAATTTACAGGTTAAACAAGTGGAACAACAGGCCTTATTGAGCGATATTGAAGTTCAGCAGGCTAAGTACAATTTTTTACCGGCAGTAAATGGACAGGTAGGTCTTTCGAATAGTTTTGGTAGATCGGTCGACCCTTTTACCAATGCTTTTACCAATGATAATATACTTTCGACGAATTACTCATTAAGTTCAAATGTTACATTATTCGCAGGTTTACAAAAATGGAAGAGTCTGAAACAGGCTAGAATTAATCAAGATAAATCGGATTACGATAAGAAAAAGGCTAAGAATGATGTAACATTGCTTACGGCATCTTCTTTTCTTCAAGTAATGTTGAATGAAGAAGTAGTTGAAACTTCCAGAGAACGTAAAAAACTTCTTGAGGAGCAGTTATCCAATATGGAGAAAATGGTGGATGCAGGAAGATTACCAGTATCTAATTTGTTGGATTTAAAAGTTCAGTTGGCCTCTGAAGAATTTAATTTGGCCAATAGTATATCTCTTTTGGAGAAATCTAAATTACAACTGGCACAACTTATGGGTATTGCGGATTCGAAAAGTATTGAATTATTAAAGCCAGAAATTAGTGATCCACAATCTAATGGTTCATTACCTGAGTTGAATTCTATTTTGGATAATGCAAAGGCGACATTTCCTCAATTTAAAAGTGCGGAGTTAGATGTTAGAAGTAATGAACTTGGATTGCAGGTTGCAAGATCTCGTTATTATCCATCTGTGAATTTAAATGGGGTAATATTTACAGGGACTTCAAGCGCAGTAAGATTTTATGATTTTAATAATGGAACAACTCGTATAGTCCCTATTGGATACCTAACGAATGATCCAACACAAACTGTATCTACAGTTAATTTTGAACCACTTGTAACAGATTATCCTTACGGAAATCAATTGTCTGATAATGTTAGGCAACAAATGTCATTGAATGTATCGATTCCACTATTTAATGGAATGGCTACAAGAGCTGGTGTTCAGAGGTCTAAAGTGCAACTAGAATTATCGAGAATTGCATTTCAGAATGTAGAGAACCAATTACAAAACGATATACAAAATGCATATTTAGATGTGCAAACAGCGCAGAGAAATTTTGTTGTTAGTAAGGCGCAACTAGCTTCAATGGAAGAAGCTATGAAAAGTGCCAAAATTAGATTTGACAGTGGGATGATGAATGCTACTGATTATAGAACAGCCTTAAACAATAAGTCTAAAGCGGAATCAGATTTGATTCGAGCTAAATATCAATATGTGTTTAACACCAAGATTTTAGATTTCTATTTAGGGAAAGAAATTACATTTTAAGCAACCATGAGCCAAAGAAAAAGGAGTAATAAAATTTTGATATATATGGTAGTACCAATAATGGTACTTACTGCTATGTCCTGTTCTAGAGGTAACAGAGGAAAGAAGTCCGTTGAATATGGATATACTGATTCTGGAAAAATTGTGGAGCAAGTGAGTGTATCTGGTAAGATTTATCCAGAAACAGAAGTAAAAATTAGTCCTGATGTGTCAGGAGAAATTATCGAGCTTAACGTAGAAGAAGGGGATTCAGTTTCTGCAGGGACTTTGCTTTTGAAGATAAAGCCAGATAATTACAAATCGATGTACGATATGTCAATCGCATCCTTGAATTCTGCTAAATCGGCTTTAGCACAAGCTAAGTCAAGACTATCCCAATCAAAGGCAAATCACATAAAAACGGAACTTGAGTTTAAAAGAACCAAAAAGCTTTTCGATCAAAAAGTAGTTGCCCAAGCTGACTTTGAGACTGTTCAGGCTCAATATCAAGTGAGTTTGGAAGAAATTGCATCCGCAAAGCAAAGCGTGAAATCTGCTGAGTTCAATATTCAAAGTTCTCAAGCTCAAATGAAAGATGCTCAAGAAAACCTGAACAAGACGATTATTTATGCCCCGGCTTCTGGCGTTATCTCTAAATTGAACGTAGAAAAAGGTGAGCGTGTGGTAGGAACATCTCAAATGGCGGGAACCGAATTAATGAGAATAGCCAATCTTGATAGAATGGAAGTTCGTGTTGATGTAAATGAAAATGATATTGTAAGGGTAGGAATGGGAGATACAGCTCTTATTGAAGTAGACTCTTATTCAGGCAAAACATTTAAGGGAATTGTTACTGCAATAGCCAATACAGCTAAAGATGCAATGAGTATGGAAGCAGTGACTGAATTTGAAGTGAAAGTTCTTATTCTAGCAAGTTCGTATAAAAACCTTTCTTCGGAATATAAAGGTAGACAGCCATTTAGACCGGGAATGACAGCATCGGTAGATATTATTACAGATGTTAAAAAAGGCGTTATAAGAGTTCCTTTAGCTGCTGTAACTACACGTGAAGTGGAAGATAGTACTAGAGAGGTAGTTTTTGTAATTGAAGAAGATAAAGTAAAGTTACAAGAAGTTGAAACCGGAATAAGCGATTTTGATTACTTAGAAGTTAAAACAGGTTTGGTTGATAGTCAAAAGGTAGTGAAAGGACCTTATAAATACGTGTCTAGAGAATTGAAGGATGGGGATAAGGTTCGCCTTAAAGAACCAACGGATGAGAAGAGTAAAGGAACTAACGTTGAATTTTCGTGGGGGAAATAGAAATTGACGAAATAGCGGTAATAGGTGGAGGTAGTTGGGCCACAGCACTAGTAAAAATTCTGTCTGAACAGCAGGATATTAAAATTAATTGGTGGCAAAGATCTGAAGAGGCTATTAATCATATTAAGACCTACAAAAGAAACCCCAATTATCTTTCTGATGTAACGATAGATTTGGAAAAGGTAGTTCCTACCGTGGATCTTAAAGGAGCCGTTCGAAATGCCAAAATGATAATTTTGGTGGTTCCAGCAGCCTTTTTATTAGATGCTATTGAAGGGCTGGATGCTGAGGATTGTAAAGGTAAAATTGTGGTTTCTGCTGTAAAAGGTATGGTGCCAGATAAAAACACTTTATTTACTGATTACCTTAACGAACATTATCATATTCCTAAAAATAAAATTTGTGTAATTGCCGGTCCTTGTCATGCAGAAGAGGTTGCAATGGAAAGACAATCGTACCTTACTATAGGTGCAGAAGATCAAGAATCTGGTCAATACTTGGCAGATTTGCTGTCTTGTCGATTTGTTAATACCAATGTGGTTTGTGATATCACAGGAATTGAGTATTGTGCAATTTTGAAAAATGTGGTGTCGATTGCTTGTGGAATGGCGCACGGATTAAATTACGGAGACAATTTTCAGGCAGTATTGGTTTCCAATGCGATGATGGAGATCGAACGATTCATTAAATATATGGAGGATAAGAATCGAGATTATGTTCAAACTGCCTACTTAGGGGATTTATTAGTTACGGCATATTCTCAGTTTAGTAGAAATCGTTCATTTGGTAATATGATTGGACGTGGATATTCTGTTAAATCTGCTCAAATGGAAATGAGTATGGTTGCCGAAGGGTATTATGCAACCAAGAATATTTATGAGATGATTGTTAACTCTGGAGTAGACATGCCAGTGGTATCAGCTGTGTATAGAGTGCTCTATGATAAAATGTCTTGTAGACTTGAGTTTCAGCTTTTGAGTGGGATTTTAAAATAATCAGGAAGGATTTGTGCGACTTATGGAATTGAAGAAAAATGATAATGTAATAGGACGATTGCTGCTTATAATGGTGGCGATTGTTACTTTTTCTTCAGTAGCATTTACGCAAAATTTGAAGGAAGCTGAAAAATACCGGAGCCAAGGACAAAAACAATTCGATCAGGCAAATTACGATCAGGCGTTTAAGTTGTTCTCTAAAGAAAAGACAATTCGTAAGAAAGCGGGAGATGTAAAAGGGGAGGCATTGGCCAGTATTTATGCAGCATCTGCATTGCAAGAAGATGAGCGTATAGCAAAATCAGTACGACTTCTTAAAACCGCATTGGAAACAGGGCTGAATCTTAAGGATAATAATATCGTTGGTACATGTTATGGAATGCTAGCCAATGCATATAAGGAATTAGGTGAAGATAGAAAGGCCAGAGAATACTATACTAATTATAAAAATTACGAAGGCTATGTTGAAAATAAAAAATTGAAGCGGAACCTTACAAATAAGGAAAGTGTGATGCAGGAAATTCGTCAGGAATTAGAGGAGACGGAAGCATCATTAGAAAAAACAGAAATTGAACTTGAACAAGCTGAGATCATAGCTAGAAATCGTAAAATTAAATTAAAACTTTTAGCTCAAGAAAAGGAATTAAAGCAAGCAGAGTTAGATAGAAAAGAAGTCGAACTAGATAAGAAAAGGATTGAAGCCGAAAAGCAGAAAATTCAACTACAGAATGAGCGATTGATTATTTATTCGCTTTTAATTGTTGTACTCTTAGTACTAGGATTATTAGCGATGGCCATTTTAGGATACCGTCGTAAACAGAGAGATAGTGCAACGATAAAATATCAAAATGATAAGATAGTTTCCAGTATAGAATATGCGTCAAGTATTCAAAATGCAATTTTACCCCCAATTACTGGAATTCAATCCGCTCTACCTGATTCTTTTGTGATGTACAGGCCTGTGGATTTGGTAAGTGGAGATTTTTATTTTTTTTATAAGATTCCAGATCAGAATCGTTTTTTTATTTCAGTGATAGATTGTACTGGACATGGCGTTCCAGGAGCCTTGATGTCTATGATTGGACATAAGAGTTTAAGAGAGGTTGTTCTGTCTGGAGAAGAGAACGTAGCAAATATACTATCAAAATTGCATGACAATGTAGTAGAGGCCTTAAACCAAGCTAAAACCGATAACAAGGATGGGATGGATTTGGCTTTTTGTCACGTGGATTTAGATAAAAAACTATTGCAATATGCTGGAGCACGAAACCCCCTAGTTTATGTTCAAGATGGCAAAGTTGAAGTTATTGAAGCCACCAGAAGACCAATAGGTGGCGTTTATCATAAGCCTCTTCCTGAGTTTGAATTAACGGAAATCAGCATTGATAAAACTACAGAGATTTACCTCTTTTCAGATGGTTATACTGATCAATTTGGTGGTGAAAAGGGTAGGAAATTTTATTCGAAGAACCTCTATAAACTTATCGAAAAGGTGCATGCTAAACCGCTTTCTCAACAGCACAAAATTTTCTCAAGCAAGTTTGATGAATGGAGAGGTGCTGATTATATTCAGGTGGACGACGTTACATTGATAGGTTTTCGAATAAGTAGCTAAAATCAACGTGGCTGAAATCAGGCCAAGGCATTAGATTTAAATTTACTATATACATAAGTGCAATTACTGCGATTGCGAAACCTTGGATTCTATTTACAATATTTACGTTTTTAATAATCTTATACATTAGACTATTCACGACTTCAATGATTACTAAAACTATGGCAAGAGGAATTATACTAATGGCCATAATGACCGGAAGATCAGTACTAAAGTTTTGAACCATGTTATAGAGCCATACGCTCAAAAATGCTGTGGCAATAAATGTTATTAGTAAATCGAAGAGTGTCCATTCTTCGATAGATTTTTTGAAAAGTTGAAACATGTTTTTTGTTTTAAAGATTAAGGTAAAGAATAATACTAGTGATTGTGATAAGACTGATTTCCAAAAGAATTGTGGTCTTATTTTTTTTAATAAAAAGCCTCAATAAAAGGCTCAAGGCTTCGAACAATAAAAGACCAAATAGAAACATTATCGAGAATGAAATAATAAAAGCGCCTATATATATTCCCAGTGATTTAAATATGCTAAATAATACAGCTGCTAGGATTATACAAGCCAACAACCCACAACTGCAGATAATCGAGATCACATTAAAAACAGTTAACATTCCAAGATCTTTTTTTGCGAATATTAGTTTATACATGGTAGTGTGGTTAAAGGTTTACTTGATACTAATTAAATATAAGGGCAGATGTTATGGGAGAACACCCGCCCTTATTAAACCTCTCTCAATTATGCGGTAGGAGGGGCTGTTTTAGGTGCAGTAAAAACTTTTTTAGCCTGTTGCTTCTCAGCAGCTTGACGTCTAAGTTTACTTACCTTTTTACCGCGGAAGAATAAGAAGAGATTAAAGAAGAGCATTACGCCCAAGAAGATCGCAAAACCACCAACTTTAAAACTAAGCACCTCTACGGCATCTTGAGTTTTTTCAAGCGTCTGCTTAATTGGAAGAATTAATAATGCCCAGCCTATGTTGAAAAGATAGAATCCTACCTCGAAAAGTCGATTGGTTGCAAAAGCTATTTCTTTACGTCCGTTGAAGATGTCCAACATGAAGATTTTGCCGCTTTTGAATAAGTTTACCGCCACAAATATTGTAAGTGCGATAGCAACAGGGATATACACCATGTATGCTTTGACTACGAGTTGATCGCTAAATGTGTTTACAGTTTCAATAGTTTCCATAATTGTATGTGTTAAATTGATTTAAAAAATGATTGTCTTATATGTTATTTAGATTAGAACTTTTATTCTGTTGTGATTTCGCGTAGATGTACATCCAAAGCAGATTGGTGTAGTGAATCGCAGTATTTATCATAATGATTATCGCCAGTTTTTTTGCAAGAACTTCTACCACATCAGACATGCTATAAAGATTATCTGACACCTTGAGCATCAAAAGAGCATATCCAAGGTTCATGAGATAGTATCCAATAAGGAGTACCTTGTTGACCATTATTGCGAAGTCAACATCTTGAGGCATAAGAGCAGCAAGGTATACGTTTCCACTGTTATGACAAATGTGTCCTACACGCAGTATGATTGCAAAAACGATGACTACGTAGACAATGTATATGGTTAGTATGTTAGTGATCATATGTTTAGAATTTTCAGAAATAAATGAAAGTTTGATTCAAAAAAAAGGCTCCTACGTAAGCAGCCTAATAATGTTCTTTTGGAACCAATTTTTGTCAGACTTTAATAAGGTTTCTAACATCTTATCTACCTTGCCAGTAAACCCGTCCAAATCTTCTATTACTTTGTTAAATTCATCAAGTTTAGCTTGTTCGCCTTTTGAAGCATTAATATCTTTCATGTTTGAGAGAATTGACATTACTGGTTCCAATTCACGTCTTCTACGTTCCCTAATTATCTGTAAAGCAACTTTCCAGATATCCTTACCGGCCGTAAAAAAGTCTTTTCGTTCTCCTGGTACGACCTCTCTATGTACCAATCCCCAATCTATCAATGCTCGGATATTCATATTGGCATTGCCACGTGAGATACTCAACTCATCCATAATGTCTTCCGTACAAACAGGGATTTCCGAAATCAACAAGAGCGCATGAATCTGTGCCATTGTTTTATTTATTCCCCAATTTGAACCTAGACTTCCCCAAGTTCCTATAAATTTTTGTCGTGCTTCCTTGTATTCCATGACTCAAAGGTAAATGAATATTCTAAACTTTCAAAAATAATTGAAAGTATTTTTTAAATAGCTATTTTTTTGTCGTTCTGGTTGGATTTGAATATATTGTAGTTAACAAAAATTAAAACTTATACAAACTTAACATTATGGATAATCCAAAAATTGCTCAAAAAATGCCATATCTAGTTGATGAACAACCAGGTAAAAAAGCATGGTGCTCTTGTGGGCTAAGTACTAATCAACCGTATTGTGATGGATCGCATAAGGGGTCTGGTTTTGTTCCAAAAATTGAGGAGATCACTGAAGAAAAGAAAGTAGCATGGTGTGGTTGTAAACATTCTGCTAATGGCGCATTTTGCGATGGTTCGCATAGCAAATTATAGTTCCAGAAATTAGAAATCAGACTAAGAAACCTGTCTGATTTCTTTAAAGTTGATTTGGTAGTTAGTCCCTGGTTTATCTTGAATCAGGGAAAGGCTTCCATCTAGTTGTTTAACCAGTTGTTGAATCAAACGAAGTCCTAACGATGGAGATTTAGATAATTTGTCTTCGTTGAGGTTTCCCGTTCCATTGTCTCCAATAATTAAAAGATAGGTTTTGTCTTCAGTACTAATTTGACTTAGTTTAATATCAATACTACCTTTATCCATGTCTTGGAAGGCATATTTAAAAGCGTTAGTAACAATTTCGTTTACCATTAGACCCAATGGGATGGAAGTGTCAATATTTAGGAATAAATCTGGACATTCTACATTTACCGTTACTTTATTATTATTTCCTTGAAAAGAGTTGCTGATCTCATTGGTAAGTTCGCTTAAATACCTAGCAAAGTTAATTCCTGATAAGTCATGTGATTCGTAAAGCATTTGATGTACCATAGCCATGGAGTTTATTCTATGTTGGCTATTTTTTAATGTAGCCTTGCTATGCGCATCTTTTACGAAACCACTTTGAAGTCCAAGTAAAGATGTAATTACCTGCATGTTATTTTTCACCCTATGGTGAATCTCTTTAAGTAGGATATCTCGTTCACCTAATAGTTTAACTAGCTCTTCATTATACATTCTTTGCGTATCAGCTTCAATCAATAAAGAATTCTCTAAATTTTGTTGCTGTTGTTTAAAATTTCTCAACACAAAAAACGGAACAATAAAAGAAGCAACTATACAAGCTAAAGAAAGGTAGATGTTATCGTTGTTTAGTTTACCCCAAATATCGGTGTTTTCAAATATTATAAAGTACAAGAACCCTCCCAGACCAAGAACTAAACCAATGTAACTGATAAAATTATCTTTTTTAGAAGCAATCACAAAAGGGACACTTACTCCAGAAATTAAAATTAACTCACTGTAATAAGAATCTCCTAAAAGGAATCTGAAGAATATAATTGCTCCAAAAGAGAGTATTACAAAATAGGTTTTCGAAAAGCTAAACCAGCCTTTTTTATTAAACAAAAATACGAATTGGTATAACGTAGTAAATATTAGCAGATATAACGCCTTATCGATAAGCCCTTGTAAGTAGAAGGGTATAAAGAATAACAACGAAATGACACTGAAGGCAAGCGTAAACCAGTTTAAAGAGATCAGTTTGGGTAATTCCGTTTGATCCTTCAGTTTGGAACCTCCTGTATTTGTTATTCGTTCAAGAAATTTGACCATAAAAAAACCTCAGTATTGTATAAAAACAATTACTGAGGCCTAATTTAATAAACAAATTGGTTAAACATTAGCAGTTACACTAAACTTCGACCAACAGCTTGTTTGATTTTATCAACTATTAGATACATTACTGGTACTATAATCAACGTTAGGAACGTAGCAAAGGTGATTCCGAAGATAATTGTCCATGACATAGGTCCCCAAAACATTACGTTGTCGCCACCTATCCAAATATTAGGATTGAATTCAGAGAACATTCCGAAAAAATCAATATTCAAACCAATGGCAAGAGGTATCAATCCAAGCACTGTGGTAATTGCTGTAAGCAATACTGGTCTCAAACGTGTTTTACCAGAACTGATTATTGCTTCGCGGATTTGCTCCATATTCAAGTTCTGTACTTCCGGGTTTTGCTCTTTTAGGTCAGCAAACATACGTTGTTTAGTAAGGTCTGTATAATCCAGTAATACAATTGCGTTGTTTACCACAATTCCCGCCAATGATATAATTCCGATCATAGTCATGATTACAATGAAATCCATTTGGAATAATACAAGCCCTATGAATACTCCAATAGTACTTAATAATACCGAGAATAAAATGATGACTGGTGCTGATAACTTATTGAATTGTGCTACAATAATTAGGAAAATCATGAATACCGCAAGAGTTAACGCGGTGGCTAAGAATGCCATTTCTTCTTGTTGCTTTTCTTGCTCACCAGTAAATTGTACGTCATATCCTTCAGGTACCTGATATTTAGTGGCTAGAAGGTCTTTCAATGCATCATTTATTTCCGTTGCATTATAGCCATCTAGTACATTTGAATATAAAGTGATTACACGATCCAAATCCTTACGTTTAACGGAGCCATAACTTGAACTCATTTCGGCAGACGCAACCGACGAAACTGGAACTTTATGTATTTTCCCAGTAGTTTGGTTTCGGAAAATAATGTTCTTATTCAACAAAGCATCGGTATCAAAACGGTAGCTGGTATCTAAGCGAACCATAATAGGGTAGTCTTCCTCACCTTCCTTATATTTGCTTATTTCCTTACCGAAGATTGCAGTTCTTAGTTCAGTTGCAATTTGGGCGGAAGAAAGTCCAAGTCGTCTTGCTTTTTCTCTGTCAATGTCAAAAAGAAGTTCGGGTTTACCTAGCTCCATATCAGACTTAAGGTTTTCTATTCCTTTGATGCCAGAAGATTGAATTAGTTTTTTTACATCTTCAGAAATGCTGATAAGCTTTTCATATTCCACACCTCTTACTTCAATGTTAATGGGCTTACCAGCAGGAGGTCCTGCGGCATCTTTATCAACAGAAATAGAAACACCAGGATAATCACCAATCTCATCACGAACCTTATTCATGATATCTGTGGTTGAGATTAGGTCTCCATTTTTATCTCTACGGAATTCCATCTCTGCAAAATTTACTTGAATTCTGGCTTTATGAGGCGTTGCTCCACCGCCTGCTGCACTTGGATCATTAGGATCCGAAGTTCCTTCTCCAACCTGTGCAATTACAGACATGATAATCTCATCATAAGGTTCAATTATCTCAAGAGTCCTATCTTCAACAATTTTTGTAAAGCTGTTAACCTTCTCTATATCTGTACCGATAGGATGCTCGATGAAAATGTTCAAATATTTAGGCTCGTTTTCAGGGAAAAATAGCACCTTAGGAGTAAATGTTGCGAATAATCCAATTGAACCTACCAGCAGTACTAGGGTTCCTAAAAAGAATAAAGTAGGCCTCAAAACTCCTTTTAAAGCAAACCCCAAAAGATTTTCATACAAATCCTCTAGCCAAGGCAAGAATCCATTTTGGAATTTACGCGCCAAAGGGTCTAACACAAACGTGTTTAATAACATGAACCCAGTAATGAACGCTATAAGATTACCAATTGATGTGACAGGTTTGTTCCCTCCAATAAATCCACTCACAGCCATTATAATTCCAATAATAAGGGCAGCAGAAGTCCCAATTACCATGGCCTTATTAATTTTTGAACCTTCTTCTGTTTCAATTTTCATGAAGAGGGCAGTAGCAACTGGATTAATAACCAGCGCAACGAAAAGAGAGGATCCTAGTACTATTATTAACGTAACGGGTAGATATACCATGAATTCACCAATCATTCCTGGCCAAAACGCCAGTGGAACAAATGCCGCAAGGGTAGTAGCCGTTGAGGCAATAATAGGCCATGCAACTTCACCTACTGCATCACGTGCAGCTTCTATAGGAGACGCCCCTTCACTCATGTAACGATAAATATTCTCTACTACCACAATACCATTGTCGACGAGCATCCCGAGTGCCATGATCAGACCAAAAAGTACCATCATGTTTACGGTGTAACCAATGGCGCTTAAGATCATAAAGGAAATAAACATAGACATTGGTATCGCTAATCCAACGAATAGTGCATTTCTCAAACCAAGGAAGAAAAGTAGTACTCCCACCACCAAAATTACCCCCGAAATAATCGAATTTTCAAGGTTTGCAACCTGAGCTCTTGTTTGATCAGATTGGTCATTGGTAATGGTGACTTTGAGGTTTTTAGGAAACACACTTTCTTTTGCGTGTTCAATGATTTCATTGATTTGGTCAGATGCCGCCAGTAGGTTTTCTCCACTTCTTTTTACCACATCGAGCATTACTACTGGCTCTTTTTTAAGGCGAGCGTAGCTTTTAGCATCTTCATAAGTGAATTCGACAGTAGCGATGTCCTTTAGGTATACTAATTTCTGCTTCTCATTTTTTATTACAATGTTTTCTAACTGCTCTGGATCTGTAAACTCACCTACAACTCTTACCGTTCTTCTTAGACCATTGTCAAGAATATTACCACCTGAAATAGTAACATTTTCGTTGGCAATAGCTCCTTCAATATCACGGAACCCAACAAGTACATTTTCCATTTTGTGAAGGTCAACATTGATTTTAACCTCTTTATCCTGCACGCCTCGAATCTCTACTTTGGAAACCTCATTAAGTTTCTCAATTTCATCTTCAAGATACTCTCCAAATTCGTTTAATTCTTCAATACTATAATCTCCAGAGAGGTTTACATTCATGATAGGGAACTCCGAAAAGTTAAGTTCAAAAATGTTTGGGTCTTGCTGTAAGTCACTTGGAAGGTCTTTCTTTACCTTATCTACGGCATCTTTTACATCCTGCAATGCCTCATCCACAATTACATCAGATTCGAACTGTACAATGATTGTAGAATAATCCTGAATTGAAGTAGATTTAATTTCATCGACACCTGAGATAGAATTAAGCTCTTTCTCAATAGGACGTGTAATTAGGTTCTCCATATCCAAAGGAGAGTTCCCAGGGTGAGCAGTACCAATATATATAGTTGGCATTGAAACTTCTGGGAAAGCAGCCTTAGGCATATTTATGTACGAGACTAATCCAAGTATCAATACGATTACAGTAAGTACTGCTACAGTAGTACGATTGTTGGTTGCCAAGGTGGTAAGAGAGAAATTTCTCTTAATCGAAGAATCCACTGAAGATTTACCTGAGTTTCCTTCTGGCAATTTATTTTCTTGTTCCATAAGAATTATATTTTTTGATCTGATCAACCGTTGGTGCAGGTTGCCAGATTAATTCAATGCTTTTATTTTTCTTCTTTTACCAATTCTCCATCTACAAGAGTTTTGAATCCTGCAGTAATTAGTTGATCTCCATCATTAAGACCCGTTAAAGCTTCAACATTTCCTTTGTATGTAACTCCGGTAGTAATATTTTTCTTAACCCCTTTGTCTCCCTCTTTAACATAAACAAATGCTCCGTTTTTTGTGTCTTTTAAAATGGTATTGGTCGGAATAATGATTGCTTTATCGTTTGAATAATCGTTTAGTTTTATAGTGCTTAGCAGGTTCGGTTTAAACATGTTGCTATGCTCATTTAGCTCAACTTTAATTCTAAAAGTACGGTTATTAGCGTCTATAACATCCCCAGTTTGAAGGATCTTACCGCCTACAGTTTTGTTAAGGCTTTTGAAAATTACTTCTACGTTGTCGTTCTTCTCAACCTTACCTAACAACGCCTCGGAAACATCGGCAGTTACGAATACTTTGTCAAGGTTAACGATTCGCATAATTGGCATTTGTGGACTTGCCAGTTCTCCAACTTTAGGCATGATTTGATCTACAATTCCAGAAATAGGAGCTCTAACCATGTATTTGTCTTGTTGATTTTTCAGTGTAGATAGTTTTTTCTCAAGGGTTTCTTTTTGGTTCTTAGCTTCCAAAAATTGCACTTCAGTACCAACACCTTTGTCGTAAAGACTCTTTTGCTTCTTAAAAATAGTATTTACGAATTCAAGGCTCTTTTCAACCTCTTGAATGTTTTTTTGAATAATGTCATAATCAATAGTAGCTAAAATTTGCCCTGTCGAAACTCTTTGTCCTTCCTTTACTTTCAAGGCAGTGATGCGTCCACTCGCTTCAGGGCTTGCCATTATATTCTTAGATGCCTCAACTATTCCATGTACTTCTACATAGTGATTGAAAGCATCCTCTTTTAGCAGTTTAGTGCTTACAGGGGTATATTCCAAATCAGCCTGAGTAGTATCCAGTTTGGCTATTGCCTCTTCCAGTTCAGCTATGGTTTTATTGGTTTTTGCCTGTTCAGCTTTGGCTTTTTTAAGTTCTTCTTTTTTCTTAGCCAAATC
>JAHDFW010000040.1 GCA_020627945.1 Cytophagales bacterium | reverse complement strand
CTTGTTGTTGTTGTTTTCGATTTCGTAGCCATTCTTAGTTTTTATTTTAGCTTACAATTTTCCTTTTAAGTTACACTGAGCTTCACAAAGGCTCTCAGAGTTTCACAGAGTTAGATTCTAAAGCGCTTAATACCTTGTTTTAACATTTTTACATGAAAGTTCAGTAAAAGGCCTAATGGGTAATTACCAAGTTTCATATAAGTTAGAATTTGAGCCTGATGAACGTCCGTTAAACTTTCCACGGTTTTCAATTCTATGACCACCTTGTTTTCAACCAAAAGGTCTATTCTATAACCATGATCAAGTTTAACACCTTTATAGACAACGGGCATAGGTTTTTCTCTTTGCACTTTAAGTCCTTTATTCTCTAATTCATAAAATAAACACTCTTGATACGCAGACTCCAAAAGTCCTGGTCCTAATTCCCTGTGTATTTCAATTGCACATCCAATTATTTGATTGGAAAGGTTATTTAAAACCTTACTTTGTGAATCTTCGTGCATCTCTGTGTCTCTTTGTGAAACAACACGTCCTGTTGTTTCCTTCCATCAATATTAGTTACCCTAAATCCAAATATGCATCTAGTCCATGAAGACCTCCTTCACGACCAAATCCACTTTCTTTATATCCACCAAATGGTGAAGTAGGATCAAATTTGTTGTAGGTATTAGCCCATACAACTCCTGCTCTCATTTTAGTTGTCATATTGAAAATTTTGGATCCTTTATCGGTCCAAATTCCAGCAGATAATCCATACTCAGTATTATTTGCCTTTGCAATTACTTCACTAACGGTTCTGAACGTTTGTACTGAAAGTACGGGTCCAAAAATCTCTTCCTGCGCAATTCTATGCGATTGAGATACATCTGTAAATAGGGTAGGACGAACAAAATATCCTTTCTTAGGTAAAGCACAACTGTTCTCATGGAACTTAGCACCTTCTTCTTTTCCTATTTTTATATAGTTCTTTACAATTTGATATTGATCCTTAGAGTTAATCGCTCCAATATCTGTATTCTTATCTAACGGATCTCCAACAATCAGAGATTCCATACGATCTTTCAACTTACGAATTACAATATCTGCAACTGACTCCTGCACAAACAGTCTAGATCCAGCACAACAAACATGTCCCTGGTTAAAGTAAATCCCGTTTACAATTCCTTCAACGGCTTGGTCAATAGGAGCATCTTCAAAAACAATATTTGCTGCTTTACCACCAAGTTCCAATGTACATTTCTTATCTGTACCAGCAATTGCTTTCTGAATGATCTTACCAACTCCAGTAGAACCTGTAAATGCAATTTTATTAACGTCTGGGTGATTTACAATAGCTGCACCTGTATCCCCAAATCCTGTTACTACGTTTACAACACCATCAGGTAAACCTGCTTCTTGTAAAATTTCAACCAATTTCAACGCCGTAAGTGAAGTTGCTTCTGCGGGCTTAAGTACTATTGTATTACCACATGCTAATGCTGGTGCCAATTTCCAAGCAACCATAAGCAATGGGAAGTTCCATGGAACAATCTGTCCTGCAACTCCTAACGATTTTGGTCTAAGGTTAGGGAACGCGTAATCCAATTTATCCGCCCATCCAGCATAATAGAAGAAGTGATTTGCCACTAATGGAATATCCACATCTCTTGATTCACGGATTGGTTTACCACCGTCCATAGATTCAATAACTGCCAATTCTCTGGCACGCTCCTGAATCATACGGGCAATACGATAGATGTATTTTCCACGTTCTTTACCAGACATTTTACCCCAAACACCTTCATAGGCTTTACGAGCAGCTTTAACAGCCTTATCAACGTCCTTTTCATTACCCCAAGCAACTTCAGCTAATTTCTCTTCTGTGGAAGGGCTAATTGTATCAAAGTACTTTTTAGAAGTTGGTTCAACCCACTTTCCATCAATAAAAAGTTTGTACCTCTTGTCGATTTTAACTTTTGTACTTTCTGGGGCAGGAGCGTAACTCCAATCTCCAGCAAAGTCCAATTTTGATTTATTCTTAGTCATTGTAAATAATTACCTCTAATTCAATATTGTATTTGAAAAAACTTAGTCATTCGAAATGTAATCCGAAGAATGATAGTTTCCATAAGTTTGTTTTGCGATTTGCATTAGCACATCATTCGCTAGACTTGATGCACCAAATCTGAACCAATGGTTATCTAACCACGCATTTCCAAGTGTTTCTTTTACCATTACAAGATAATGTAACGCTTGTTTAGCCGTTCTGATTCCTCCAGCTGGTTTCATTCCGATCATGATATCATTTTTATAATAAAAATCACGAATTGCTTCTAGCATTACAAGAGTCACAGGCATTGTAGCGGCTGGCGAAATTTTACCAGTAGATGTTTTAATAAAATCTGCTCCTGCATACATGGCAATGTCACTAGCACGACGAACTTTGTCGTATGTACCAAGTTCTCCTGTTTCAAGAATAACCTTTAACCTAGCTTTACCACATGCTTCTTTAACCGCAGCAATTTCATCAAACACAAAGTTGTAATCTCCTGAATGAAATTTACCTCTAGATATTACCATGTCAATTTCATCCGCACCTTCCTCAACTGCGAATTTAGTATCTCTGATTTTAACATCCGATGGTGCCTGACCCGCTGGGAATGCTGTGGCAACTGCTGCAACTTTCACATCACTTCCTTTCAACGTTTTCTTAGCTACTTTAACCAACGAAGGATAAACGCACACTGCTGCTGTTGAAGGCAATCCTGGGATTGAATTATGCAAGTGCATTGCTTTATAACACATTTGCTTCACCTTTCCTGGGGTATCACTTCCTTCAAGAGTAGTAAGATCAATCATGTTTAAGGCCATTTTAAGCCCTTGCATCTTAGCTTCTTTTTTAATGCTTCTTTTGGTAAACCGGGAAGCGCGTTCTTCTACACCTACTTTGTCTACAGTAGGGGTGTGTCTGAAATCCGGTATTTCTATTACCTTACTCATTATTCGTTTAATATCAACTTAATCAACAACAGGATGAAATAAAGCAATATACTTGCTCCACCAACCAACATAAATACGATAAAGGCTACTCTTATAATCGGAGCACCTATATCTAACTTTTGAGCTATCCACTCACAAACTCCGAAAAATAACGGTTTGTAAATCATTGAGCTCCTGCTTTTATTTCTTCAACCACCGATGGATCTAACAATGTACTTGTATCTCCTAAATTAGAAGTATCTCCTTCGGCAACTTTTCTTAAAATTCTTCTCATTATCTTTCCAGATCTTGTTTTGGGTAAACCAGAAACAATCTGAATTTTATCAGGCTTTGCAATTGGACCGATCATCTCAGTAACTGTACCTAAAATCTCTTTACGTAATGCATCCTGATCTTCCACAGCGTTTTCTAGAATTACATAAGCATAAATTCCTTGTCCTTTAATTTCATGTGGATAACCAACAATAGCTGACTCAACTACATTAGAATGCTCGTTAATAGCATTTTCAACTTCTGCGGTTCCCATTCTATGACCAGAAACATTTATAACATCATCGACACGTCCTGTAATTCTGTAAAAGCCATCCTCATCTCTACGACATCCGTCTCCTGTAAAATACTTTCCAGGGTACGTAGAGAAATAAACTTGCTTACAACGATCATGATCTCCATATGTAGTTCTGATCATGGATGGCCATGGAAATTTAACACAAAGGTTACCTTCAACATCGTTCCCTTCTATGGTCTTACCATCTGCATCTACTAATTCTGGTTGAATTCCAGGTAAAGGCAATGTAGCGTAAGTAGGCTTTAGTTTAGTAATTCCTGACAGCGGAGAAATCATAATTCCACCTGTTTCAGTTTGCCACCATGTATCTACAATAGGACATTTTCTTTTACCAATATGCTCGTTATACCATTCCCAAGCTTCTTGATTAATAGGTTCACCTACCGAACCAAGAGTCTTAAGGCTCGATAAATCATATTTCGTAACAAAATCAAGGTCACAGGCTTGTAATGCTCTAATTGCAGTCGGCGCCGTATAAAAGATATTTACCTTGTGCTTTTCACAAACTTCCCAGAACCTACCCGCATCTGGCCAAGTTGGTACTCCTTCAAACATTAGGGTAGTAGCTCCTGCTAATAAAGGACCATATACAATATATGAATGTCCTGTAATCCACCCAATATCTGCTGTACACCAATAGACATCACCGTCTTCATATTGAAACACATTACGGAACGAATACTCAGCATATACCATGTATCCAGCTGTAGTGTGAACAACTCCTTTTGGTTTTCCTGTAGAACCCGAGGTATAAAGAATGAATAACTCATCTTCTGAATCCATTGTTTCCGATGCGCAGTCAGAACTAGCTTTTGCTAATTCATCTTCCAACCATACATCTCTTCCATCTTGCATATTTACCTCTGTATTTGTTCTTTTTTGAACAATACAACGTTTAATGGATGGAGTAGAAGACAATGCTTCATCTGAAATTGACTTTAGAGGTGTTACTTTTGTTCCTCTAAAACCACCGTCCGCAGTTACAAGTATGTTACACGAAGCATCATTAATTCTATCGGCTAAAGCTTTGGAAGAAAATCCTGCAAAGACCACCGAGTGAATAGCTCCGATTCTTGCACAAGCCAATGTTGCAATAGCCAATTCAGGCGTCATAGGCATATACAAACAGATTCTATCACCTTTCTTAGCTCCATTATTCTTAAGTACATTTGCAAACTTACAAACGCGCTCATGCAGTTGCTTATAAGTAATTTTTTCAGCTGCTTCGTTAGGATCGTTAGGTTCAAATAAAATGGCAACCTGATCCCCACGTTCTGCCAAGTGTCTATCTAAGCAATTGTCCGTAATATTCAATTGACCGCCTTCGAACCAACGAACATTAGGACCCTCAAAATCCCAATTCAAAACATTGTCCCACTTCTTCTTCCAGTTAAAGGTTTCTGCTTTATTAGCCCAAAAACCTTCTGGATCCGTTACACTGTGTTGATATTCAGCTTGATACTGCTCAAAAGAGTCAATTTTTGAAATCATAATACGTTTTTAATAGATGTAATACGAACAAACCAAAGTTATAAAAAATTGAAGGTTTGAAAAGCCCAATTTAAAAAACTTTCCTACATTCACGATGAACAAAACCAAAAGAACATTTAAAATGAGTTTTCCATCTGATATAGAAATTGCTCAAGGAGCTGAAATGAGGCATATAAAGGATATTGCCACAAAATTAGACATAAGCGAGGACAACCTGGAAATGTACGGTAAGTACAAGGCTAAATTGCCTCTTGATTTGATTGACGAAAATAAGGTTCAAGCCAACAATTTGATCCTTGTAACGGCCATGACCCCAACACCTGCGGGTGAAGGTAAAACCACAACCTCTATTGGCCTTACGGAAGGTCTGAACAAAATAGGAAAGAAAACAACTGTTGTACTTAGAGAACCTTCTTTAGGTCCTGTTTTTGGTATAAAAGGAGGTGCTGCCGGTGGTGGATATGCTCAGGTAGTTCCTATGGAAGATATTAACTTACATTTTACGGGTGACTTTTCAGCAGTAGAAAAGGCAAACAATTTACTTTCCGCATTAATTGATAACAACATACAGTCCAAAACTCGTGGATTAGGAATTGATCCTAGAACGATAGCTTGGAAGCGCGTAATGGACATGAATGATCGTGCCCTACGTAATATCACAATTGGATTAGGAGGTACTGCGAATGGAATTCCTCGTGAGGATGGATTCAACATTACTCCTGCATCGGAGGTTATGGCAATTCTATGCATGGCTAAAGATTTTGAAGATCTTAAAAACCGATTAGGAAACATTTATGTGGGAATGACCTTCACAAAAGAGCCTATTTATGCTCGTGACTTGAATGCAGAAAATGCTATGGCCATTCTTCTAAAGGATGCTATTAAACCAAATCTTGTACAAACATTGGAAGGAAATCCAGCTATTATTCATGGTGGTCCTTTTGCAAATATTGCTCAAGGGACAAATACTACTATTGCTACGAAAATGGGACTTTCTTTGTCTGATTACGTAGTAACAGAAGCTGGATTCGGTGCTGATTTAGGTGCTGAGAAGTTCTTGGACATTAAATGTGTTGCGGGAGGATTAAAACCAAAAGCTACCGTATTAGTTGCTACGATTCGTGCTTTAAGACACCATGGAGGTGCTAAAAAAGAAGAATATAATGATGCTAATTTAGAAAGAGTACAAAACGGATTTGGAAACCTTGAGCGTCATATCGAAAACATGAAACAGTTCGGTTTAAATCCTGTTGTAGCAATCAATGCTTTCCCATCGGATTCCGAAGAAGAAGTTAAGTTCATTCAAGAAGCATGTTCTAAAATGGGAGTACAGGCTATTGTAGCAAAAGGATTTGCCAATGGTGGAGACGGTATGACAGATCTTGCTGAAGCAGTTGTAAAAGAAGTTGAAGGAGGCAAAAATGAATTCAAAGCGCTGTATGACTGGAATTCCAGTATTAAAGAAAAAATTGAAACAATCGCCACTAAAGTATATGGTGCAGAGGGAGTTGACTATTCGAAACTAGCACTTAAAGGATTGAAAAAAATTGATGATTTAGGCCTTAACGATTTACCAGTATGCATGGCCAAAACTCAAAAGTCATTCTCAGATAATGATGCTTTACTCGGTAAACCAACAGGTTTCAGAGTAACCATTAGAGAGTTTGAATTTGCTGCAGGAGCAGGATTTGTAATTCCAATTCTTGGAAATATGATGAGAATGCCTGGTTTACCAGCAACTCCGGCTTCAGAAGGAATGAATATTGATAATAATGGGGTTATAAGCGGGCTTAGCTAAAATTGAGCAATCAAAAAGAGTATAATGTAAAAGCACATTTCTTAAAGGGATGTGCTTTTTACTTTTTCAGCAAAGTTTTATATCTATTAGTTTCCGTTGGTGCTACATATTATGAGTTCTATGTAAGCAAAACCAATGGAGATATTATTACTCAATTCATACCTATTTCATATGATGTAAGTGCTCAATTATCTGTTCGTTGCATACCAAAAGTAATAACAATTGGACTGCTTTTAGTTTATTTTAAACTTAGGCCAAAGAGGAGTAAAACTATTTCTATAAACATGTTTCACATGTACAGAGTACCTTTCCTTCTAATTCTATTTTGGATTAACGGTAATTTTGAACAGTTTGAGACCAAGGAATTGTATTATGGAATGGAAATCTGTTTCACTTTATTTTCATTTGCAACTAGTTATGCAATTTTCTATATTGTTTTAACAAGAAAAAATGAAAAATGAATAGCATCTTAATTGTCGCTCTCGCATTTATTATGACTACTATAAGTTTTGATAAGGAACAAATCACAAAAAACTTTCAAAAAGCAACCTATGTTGTGCATTGCAAAATAGCTTCTAAACCTTTTGTAGAAGCACAAGATATGAGAAGGTTATATACTTTAAATGTAACCGTTATTGATGATTATAAAGGAAAATGTCCTAATCGAGAGTTTCTAATTCATTATCATTGTGATCAACCATTCACCCAAGATACGCTCGAACAAAACATGATCAATTCTGGAGAAGTAATATTATTTCTGTCAGAGGAAACTTCTGAATTAAAATCGACTGTTACAAGAACAGGAGAGCAATACGAACAATTCGAAGTAGTAGAAATTATGCACCATTCGATTTATGGAGAGGGTAGAATGATCCCTTTAAAGAAAGGGATCGTTGAGTTTCTAAAGAGTTTAAAATAGTATTCTATCCTTCTTTTAACCGCTTATAGTATCTTCCTCCGAATTGAAAAATTATGATACGACAAAATCTTTTGCTTCTTCCAAAGTGTCAAAAGGATGTTGTTGATTTTTAGAGAACATATTGTAAGATTTTAGCAAGATCTTTTTTAGGCCAGTAATACCTAATAATGCAGACTTATTCATTTTTTCCGCAAAGACAGTATTGCCCAATTCTTTAGCCCTTGTCATGTACTCACTTCCAACTTTTACCCCTTCAAAATTCGTAATAACATGTATTTTGTTAGATCTATTCTCCAATTCAAGTGCAACCTTATCAATTAAAGCAACCAACTCATCTTGTGTTTTAAAGCCACGATAATCCACATACATTATTTCTTGATCCTTATGCTCTATTATTTTAATCCGTTCGTCCATCTCAATAAATAGTCATATTGTGTTGTTGATCAAAAATAATAAACAGTCCAATAACATGCAATTCATAAGTGCTTAATGCGTTTTTAGAAAATTAATGTTAGATACATGTTTGAAATATAACTTTTTGGCCTAATTTTTGCATTATTCAAATTATAAAAATGAAAAGTGCAAAAACATCTCAGCTTAATGCCATTTTTTCAGGCGATTTTGTGACTAAAATGGGTCGTGTATTGTTTTTGTCATTATTTGTTGGATATCTTGCTTCTTATCAAACACTTGAGGTATTTGTGAAGCAAGATTATAAAATGGAGGAGAAGGAGCGTTTTGAAAAATCTGAAAAAGAAAATGAAAAGCGTGAAAAGGAAGAGTCGAAAGAGGAGTTTCTAATTCATCACTTTGCGCTTAATATTGAATCCAACGATTTAGATAACAGTAAAAAACATAACTCGCAACTTACTCAGTTGTACACAAAAACTCATTTCCTAAAAGTTCCAACTCCTCCTCCAGAATTGATTTAATTTAGTTTATATATTTGAAAGAAACGCATCTTGTGTTTATTTAGCACTGTAATTAAGAGTACAGGAAATCTTAACTACAGGCTACATTGTTAACCTTAATACTAAATTAAAATCATGAAAATCAATAAATTAGCAATATTTGGAATTGTAATAGCGACATTCTTAAGCTCTTGTGTCGTAGTAAGACCGGGAGAAGTCGGTGTAAAGCAACGTTTAGGAAAATTAGTCGGCAACCCACGTGGACAGGGCTTACTATTTGTTGGACCAGCTGCTACAGTTCTTAAAGTACCAATTAGAACCGTCAATAGAGAGGTTCGCCTTAGCTTACCTTCTAAAGAAGGATTGAATGTAAATGCTGAAATCTCTATCCTTTACCATATCAAGCAGGAAAGTGTAAAGACTGTGATCGAAGATGTAGGTAAGAACTACGAGCAAACTTTGATTCTTAGTACTTTCAGGTCAGCAGCGGCAGATGTTTCTTCAAGGTTTTATGCAAAAGACCTGCACTCAGGTAACCGTGCTACTATCGAAGAAGACATTAGAGTTAGAATGACCAATATTCTGGAAGGTAGAGGGTTTATTATAGAAAATATTCTATTAAAAAGTATTTCCTTACCATCTGGTCTTTATCAAGCTATTGAAAACAAACTTCGTGCTGAACAGGAAGCTCAACAAATGCAGTTTGTTCTTCAACGTGAAAAATCAGAGGCTGAAAGAAGAAGAATTGAGGCTGAAGGGATCCGTGATGCTCAACTAATTATTAAGGAGGGAATTACCTCTGAAAACATAGAATGGAAAAGTTTAGAAGTATTACGTGAACTAGCAAGTTCACCGAATGCTAAAATCATTATTACGGACGGAAAGACTCCTGCGTTAATCAATACAGGGGAATAGTAATAACATCGTTAGGACTACGCTGGTCTAGGTTTCTTGCCAAATAGAGACATCTAGACTGGCGTTTGTTTTTAATGCACCTTTAATACTTATGTTTAAGCAATCCTGTTTTCTTATATGAATACCGTATAGAAATGTGGCCTTGCAAATAACTACCTATTGAAGTAATGTCACCGCAACCATTCCTGCTGTTTCAGTACGTAATCTACTATGGCCTAATGATATAGATTTGAACCCAGCATCCTCTGCTTGAGTAATTTCTTCTACAGAAAAATCTCCTTCTGGACCTATCAAAATCAAAACATCTACTTCTGTTGAATATTCACCAATAGGTTTTACTCCTTCATTCAGGTGGGCAATAAGCTTTGTGGCATTATTAGATTCAATCTCCTTGATAAACTGTGAAAATGGTTGGAGTTCGTTAATCTTTGGTAAATAAGCCTTCACAGATTGTTTCATAGCAGACACCACTTTTTTATAAATCCTTTCGATTTTCAGGTTCTTTCTTATCGAGTGTTTACAATAAAGGAAGGTTATTTCATCCACTCCAATCTCCGTAATCTTTTCCACCATCCATTCCATTCTGTCCATATTCTTGGTTGGAGCAATGGCTAAATGAATAGAACCTGATCGTTTGCCAAATTCACGCTGTATCTCAACTATGTCAACTTTGTTTTTTTTCGGGTTATTATCGACAATTCGACATTCAAAAAGGCTTCCTTTTCCATCAACTATGTTGATAGTATCTCCAATGTTCTTTCGTAGTACTTTAAAACAATGTTGAGCTTCTTCTACAGGTAAACATAACTCGTGTTCAATCTCTGGAGCATAAAATAATTGCATGGGCAGGATTTAAAGTGCGATGAATTTAATCTCAGTTCTTCTGTTTTGAAGACGTCCAAGTTCAGTTTTATTATCTGCAACTGGGAATTTACTTCCCTGTCCAATGGCTTTCAATCTAGAAGATGAAATCTTGTGCTGGATTAAATATTGCATTACACTTTTGGCTCTTTTCTGAGATAATAAAAGGTTCGATCCTGGATTACCTACGTTGTCTGTGTGTCCAGAGATTTCAATTTTTAGGGTAGGGTTGTCATTTAGAATTTTAATCAAATGGCTAAGTTCCAATTTAGACTCTTCCTTCAGTGTTGACTCTCCAGAATCAAAAAAGATATTATTCAACACCAATTTCCCATCTTTCTTAATTTTTTGAACTTCAATTTTCTTTTTGAATTCATTGTAACCAGAATTTTCATCCAAATAGACATTTTCGGATTGAAACAAATATCCTTCAGCTTCGATTTTAATTCCATAATTCTGACCAGAAGGGAGTGAGGCGGTAAACATTCCGTTCTTACAATCTGTATTTCCCTTCATGTACACCTTTTTAGTTTGGTTGTTAGTAATGGTTACATCTGCACATACTGGTTTATTATCTCCATCCAGTACTTTCGTCTTAAAAAGGGTTAGGTTCTTTTTGACGTAAGGCATTTTAATTGTATAAATGTCTTGGAATCCTTTTCCTCCTTTTCGAGAGGAAGAATAATAAGCAGTCTTACCATTTGCCGATAGAACAAAATATAGATCATCTTCTGGAGTATTAATTGGGAACCCAAGATTAATTGGTTTTCCCCATTTACCATTCTCATCTTTTACGGTTTTAAAAATATCGTATCCACCCATCGAATTATGTCCTTTGGAACTAAAGTAAAGTGTTTTACCATCTGGATGAATAAATGGTGATTCTTCATTATAAGCGGTATTAATTCCACCTATTTTAACTGGTTTAGACCAATTACCCGAGTGTGTTCTTTTGCACATAAAAATATCTCTGTTACTGGAACCATTGGCTGCATGAACATAGTATAATGTTCTGCCATCTGGACTTACTGAAGCAGAAGATTCAAATCCCGTTGTATTAATAAAAGAGGGAAGAGGCTCTGGTTTACTCCATTTTTTGCCGTCATAATCTGAGATGTATAAATCTCCTCCATTTGTACCTTTGTATAACAACATCGTATGACCATTCCCCGACATTCCTACCAAGGCATCATGATCAGCAGAGTTCAGCGGCATGGTCAGTTGATTAATATCCTTGAATCCTGCTTTGGATGAACACCAGTAAATATCTTCGTAGTAAAGTCCATCAGGAGCTAGTTTACCACCTGTAGAATTATCTCTTCTAGAAGTAAAGTACAAATATTCACCTCCAGCTGTAATTTTTGGCAAATAATCAGGAAAAGAGGAATTGGCTGAACTTTCTAATAATGTAACTTTAGCTTTAACTGGTTTCCCTGTCAACAATTTTGCTTGTTCACACTGCCTGATTAAATAGTCTCCTTCTTTTGATTTACCATTTGCGGGGTCCCATTTTTTATAATATTTGATAGCCTGATCAAACTGATAGTTTTTGTGATGAGCATCTGCTTTAGCTAATAATAAATCTTTAGTAGGTTTTGCGCTGATGTTTTCTGCTTTATCCAAAAATTCTAATGCTTTGCCACTTTGACCTATTTTGGTGTAAGAAACTCCAATTTTCACAAGTAAGTCTTTGTCATGATCCAACTCCAGTAAAGCTTGTTCATAATACTCTAAAGCTTTATGATAATTGTGCTGTTGAAAGTAATGATCACCTTTTTTAACCAATTTCGGACCAGATTCAGCAAACGAATTTACTACGATAGAAATTAGAACAATGGTAAGTATATTTTTTACGTTTCTCATATAATTAACCTTTCCAAAATAATGCCATTTAGTTTACATCCTTTAGAGATGCACTAGATTTTTATTAAATTTGCGGTTACAAAATTAAAAATAATCAGAACAAGATGACTAAAGCAAAAATTAATACATCAAAAGGTACAATGGAGGTTGAATTGTACGACAATGATGCACCAAAGACGGTTGAAAACTTCGTAAAACTTGCTCAAGAAGGTTTTTATGATGGACTTAACTTTCACCGTGTAATCCCTAATTTCGTAATTCAAGGTGGATGCCCTAACGGAACTGGTGCTGGAGGACCTGGATACTCTATTGATTGTGAGCTTGATGGTGAATTACAGTACCACGACAGAGGAGTTCTTTCTATGGCTCACGCTGGAAGAAACACTGGTGGTTCTCAGTTCTTTATTTGTCACAGCAGAGACAATACAGCTCACCTTGATCGTAATCACACTTGTTTCGGTAAAGTAGTAAGTGGTTTAGAGGTGATTGACGCGGTTAATGAGGGAACTGCTATCGAATCTATTGTGATTGATTAAGCTCTTATTTGTAAAATACTAAAACAGGGGTTTGCATGTCAAATTCCTGTTTTTTTTTCTATAAAGGATTTGAACTAATCCTGTTTTAATACGAAAATCGGAATATTTGCAGAGGCGAGATTGTTGTTTCCATCTCTCACAAAAATGTACAATCTCATAGGGCCTTCTTCGTCGGGTGGAAGAGTTATATGCTCTATTTTACCGCTTGCCAATTCTGCTGGGTCTATGGTTAAAATTAATTCCTTAGGAGGAATTTCTTTGTCTTCTAGGTTCTTGACATTCTTAGAGTTACGATAAAGCTTAATTTCAATTGATAGTGAGTCATTTTCTGGATCTACACATTCATATGTCAAATCTAGAAGATCACCTGGTTCCATTCTATTTTCCAATGAGTACTCCTTATTTCGAGCTTCGAAATTCTTAATTATAGGAGGACTATTTTCAAAACCGGTTCCTGACCATTCTTCTTTTATAGCCTCAAGCATTAGTGTTCTTTCTCCATTCGGACCATAAAGGTTGAACCAAGTTTTCGTATTTTCCATTTTATTACCCCAATAAAACGCATATCCTCCAAGAACACGGCCTGATGATTTCATTTGAGTGTAAATTTTTTCAAGAGTTTGTGCCTTCATTGTATCGTTTGGTTCAATGGGCATATCCCATGCTGTTTCCAAATAAGGATCCCAATAACCATGACTCCCGTACTCCGAAAAAATAATAGGACCATCATATCCCCAGATAAAATTTTCAGACTTTTCGTAGATATCCTTGAGGTCTCCAAACTTATTAAAACAGATCAAGTCTAAATCTTTACAATAAAAATTAATGGCAGGAATATGTTTACGCGGATATCCTGGAACAACGGTTGCTGTTGGATGATTTGGGTCTTTTTCATGAATAAATTTTGAAACTTTATTTAAGAACTTATACCCACCGATATCAGGTTCTTGATTCCATTGAAATTCATTACCTATACACCACATTAGTAGTGCAGGATGATCTTTATACTTCTCTACAATATTCGAAATAAATGCCAGCTTGATTTTAGCTTTAGTTTCATCTGAATAATCATAATAGCTGGAATGGTCTAACCAAATAGTAAGGGCTACTGTTAAACCTAATTCATGAGCTTCATCTAAAACCTTAAGGGCTTCGTTGGATTGATATATTCTAACTGAATTCCCACCCATCGTTTTTATCGAAGCAAGATTCTCCTTTGCACAAGCTCCATGTATATAATAGGGTTTTCCGTCTCGAATCAATTCAAAACCATTTTCAGTCTTTTTAATGTAGGTTCGCCCAATTTGCTTATTATCAACTGGGTCTTTTTTTGATTCACAGGCAGTCAATGAGACAAGTGTAACCCAAATTATCAGTTGAAATGCTAGATATGGTACTTGATTGAACCTCATATGTGCAAAAAGTCTTACTTTTGAAAACCTAAATAACGGAAAGAATCAAACAATTCATGCCCATTTCAATTAAAAAACCTTTGAAAAAGGAAATGCTCATTTTAAGGCTGAGCATTTTTATGGGCTTATTCACACTAGTAGCATTCCTTTATTGGTATTTCACAGACTTAAGAATAAATCACCTCTGGTTGTTTGTACTAGTTTCTGCATCTATTTTATATAAATGTGCCCGAGTTTTAATTGAGTGGCATTATTTATGGTCCCTAAAGTCTCCTAATCATCCGAAGTCTAAAGATAAGCACACGGTTGATATGCTTACCACATATTACCCAGGAGAACCTTATCAAATGACAAAATCCACTCTTCTTGCCATGAAGGCCGTGACTTATCCTCATGAAACTATTCTGTGTTGTGAAGGTAGGGATGAGGTTATGGAAACTTTCTGCCGAGAAAATGACATTCGCTTTGTTTGGCGTGAAGATCGTACGGATGCTAAAGCTGGTAATATAAATAATGGTCTTAAATCCTGCACGGGAGAATTATGTGTTGTAATGGACCCTGATCATCAACCAAAACCACATTTTTTGGATCAAGTAGTATCGCATTTTGATGATGAAAAAGTAGGTTTTGTGCAGGTTATTCAAGCTTATCATAATCAGGGAGAGAGTTTTATAGCGGATGCTGCCGCTGAACAGACTTACTACTTTTATGGTCCCATGATGATGGGAATGCACGGACGTAAAACTGCTCAGGCTATAGGTGCCAATTGTACTTTCAGGCGTGAAGCACTGGATTCGATTGGTGGACATGCTGCTGGACTTACCGAAGATATGCATACTTCAATGCTCCTGCATTCGAAAGGATGGGAGTCCGTATACGTCCCAGAAATTACTGCAAAAGGTCAAGTACCTGGTTCTTTTGGTGGATTTATAAAGCAGCAAATCAAGTGGAGTAGAGGTTCCTTCGATCTTTTGTTTAAGGTATATCCAAAAATATTTAAAAACCTGAGCTGGTCACAACGGCTATACTATTTATCAATCAACTTATATTTTTTACTTGGTCTTTTTACACTAATAGATTTTGTTGTACCAATAATCGCGTTAGCTACAAGTCAATATCCTATAATCACTAGTTTTCAGCATTTTGTTCTAGCATTACTGCCTTTCAGTATTTTTGCTTTTGGTATTCGAATATATTCTAAAAAGTGGTTAGCTGAAGCTCACGAAAAGGTCATTTATTGGAAAAGTGGATTCTTAGTCCGATCGGCGTGGTTTGCGTATTTGCTTGGCTTTATTTATACCATATTCAATAAAAAAGTACCGTACATTCCAACCGAAAAGCAGCACGATTTTAGTAATTCTGTAAAATTACACCTCCCTAACATAATTATAGTGGTACTATCGGTGGGTGCTATCGTGTTTGGTCTATGGCGAGATTACACTCCATATTCATTATTGATGGCTGGCTTTGCCTTTTTTAATTGTGCCTTATTAACCTTTGTCTTTTATAAAAGTCAACTGAACTTGGTAAATAAGTTGAAGTTCTCATTTTTTCAATCCTTTCAGTCCTTATTCCTTAATTTACACATCCGAATAATTCGCTTGTTAATTCCTTTAATACCTATAATTCTTTTGGTGGCTTTGGTTTCAGGACTTTATAGGTCGAATGATTTATACTTAAATCAATCTAACCCTGAAGTATTTAGATATGTTAAATCCACAAAAGAAAGTGGGGAATTACTCGTAGGCCAATATGCCGATTCGATTTCATTGGACAACAATCTAGATATAATTGCGACTTACATTCCGTGGGGGAGTCGCTCTAAGTATCAATTCCCTAAATCCCAACTGAACAATATTGTTAAAAATGAAAAAATCCCATTGATCACATGGGAACCTTGGGCTAGTACGTTTGATTTTGCCAACCAAGATAGTTTACTGAAAAATGATTATGGTGTTTTTAAAGCCATTACGGAAGGTAAGTTTGACGATTATATTGATTGGTTTGCCACAGAATTAAAGACTTTAGACGCACCAGTGTTTCTCAGGTTTGCTCATGAATTTGGTAACCCCCAATATGGTTGGTCTAATAATCCCGATGAAGAATACATCCTTGGTTGGCAATATGTACACGATAGATTTAAAAAGTTAGGTGCGCTTAATGTCATTTGGGTTTGGAATCCATGGAAGCACAGAGTTACTCATTATCCTGGTGATGATTATGTAGATTGGGTAGGGTACACTACACTTAGTTATGAAACTATAGAAGGTTTCGACTATCATGAAGATTTTGTGGAGATTTATGAAAGACGTACTCCACTTAACTTTAAATTAAAAAAGCCAGTTATGCTTGCCGAATATGGCTGTATTGGTTCAAAAAATCAGAAAGCTTGGTTCGAGACTTCTGCTGCTAACATTCAAAAATACTATCCAGAAATAAAAGCTATAGTTCATTTCAATACTTCAAAAGATGGTAACTGGAATTGGAAAAATCTAGATACCAACAACAGCAATGTTCTAAACTGGAGGTATGATTGTGATCTTAAAAAACTTTTTACTCTTAGTGAGAAGTCGGAAAAACTTACTTTTATAACTGACTATAATGCTCTAAAAAGCAATACTAGATCAAGTAATTTGCTCGTATACAATGTTGGAAACAACTGGAAAGCTAATTACCGACCTGAAACTAGAAATCAATTGGAAATGGATTTTAGCCTAATTTCCAAAACAAAGTATGATACTTTAGTCATTCCTAATTTTGATATTTATTCTTATAATAAACGTAAAATTGCAAGGGAGCATGGGTTAAAAATTATTCAAGGGTTTAATCTGCCACCAAATAAAGATTATAATAAAGACACCAGTTTTTTAAATAAATGCGAAAGCAGGATTATTGAAGGCATCCGTAAATCTAAAAACGACCCAACCGTTGTGGCTTGGCTTATTGATCTTAACACACAGCAAAACTTAGGGTTATATTATTCCAAACCGTACTTGTTTCATGTTGAATCTGGATTTCAAAAGTTTATAGAAAGATTGACCCACAAAATCTCTAAAATAGATAACCGTCAGATTTATATCTGCGATAATTCCACTCCTATATACTATTCAGATTTTATCGAGGGGAGTAAAAGATTTGAAGGTCTCGTAGATGTTAATGGCTATAAGAGAAATCGATATTACGAACTTCTTAAAGATAATGACGACGGACACGTAGAATTAGCGGTTGATTTTGATATTAATCATAAACAGTTTTTTGAAGGTCCTTTGTACAAATTCAAAGCAAACGTTTCTTCAGAATCGAATAAGAATACAGACAATTTGCTCTATGAATGGATTTTTTATAATGATGGAATTCAGCAAATAGAAAGGCATCAAGGTCAATTAATTCAAGTATCCATACCTTCCAACACCATGCACAATGGAAACCTATACTTACAATTAAATGTCTACGATAAATCAAATAGGAGTGTATCTTCCAAATTGAAACGTATACCTGTATATTAGGAATCAATCTGAATATCTGGGGATAAACTTGTCAACTCATTACCTTTTATTATTGCACTACAAATAAGAAAATTGAAATCATAAAACGACCCTAACATTCCTTAGAATGGACTTTTCAGATCTCCAGTTTTAGGATTCCGCATTATTTTGGTTTCAGCTCTAATAAAAATTTTAACTAACATTTTCTCAAACCAAATTCTCCGCGCTACTCTGCGTCTCTGCGGTTCAACACTTGGTTTTATATTCGTAATTAAGACGCTACTTCTAAACCATCGTAGGCCAAATAGACGTTCGGTGGAAGAGTTTTTTCTACCGTGGCATGCGTTCCCAACAAGTGACTTATATGTGTAATGTAAGCTCTTTTAGGTTTTAGATCCTCTATAAACTCCAATGCTTCTTCCAAGTTAAAGTGGGAGATATGGGGTTTAATTCTAAGACCGTTAATAACCAAAATATCTAGATTCCTTAGTTTTTCTCGTTCAGTATCTTCGACATAATTAGCGTCTGTGATATAAGCTACATCATTAATTCTAAATCCCAAAACAGGTAATTTATGATGCATTACTCTAACTGGCAAAACCTGTACATTGCTTACATTAAAAGCTTCGTTAGTAATCTGTTGTGGTACAATTCTGGGTATAGCTTTGTATTCAGTTTCGGCAAAAATATACGAAAACTCCTGCTTCAACTGAATTAGAACACGTTCCTCAAGATAAATAGGCATGTCCATATCATATTTAAAATTAAACGCTCTGATATCATCTAATCCTGCAGTATGATCTTTATGTTCGTGTGTGAAAAGGATTGCATCTAATTTGCTTACACCATTAGTCAACATTTGCTGCCTAAAATCTGGTCCTGTATCTACCACAATGTTAATGTCATTCACCGAAAACATTACGGACGACCGAAGTCGTTTATCTCTAAAGTCCAGTGAGCCGCATACTTGGCAATCGCAAGCAATAACGGGAACACCTTGAGAAGTTCCAGTTCCTAAAAAAGTTAGTTTCAAAGGGATAATTTGGTTTGACGAATTTGGTTGTAAATTTCCATGCTCTTGTCTGTAAGACCTTCTGTTTCAATGTCCAGGTTTCTCAACAGTTCAAGCAAACTCGAAATTTTTCCATCCGTAGTGAAGTATTTATTTACGATAATTACTTTCTGAGATTTAAGCACACAATATCCAGCCTTAAAGTTACCTTTTTCGTACCTTAGGATGTAGTCGGACTCTGCAAACAGAGATTCGAGCTTATTCAAAAACGATTTTGTATACTTTATCTGCAACCTTGTACAATTTAATATCAAGCAAGCTCCTGAAGTTCAAACAACAGTAAAAATCTACTTAAGGCAAGTACTACCTAAAAATCAGCAAAAAAGAGTAGGAGAGTCTGCTCCCAACTAAGTACAGATTAATTTGTCCACTTTTTTACTGTTTCCACTAATAGATCAAAGTCTAGAGGCTTTTGTAAATAGGCATTAATTCCAGCATCCTCAAAATCCTTTTTGGAGTAGTTTTGAGCATTACCAGTTATCACGATAATTGGAATACCTGCTTTTTCAGTATCAGAGAGTGCTCTGATATTTTTGGTACATTCCATACCGTCCATTACTGGCATATTAATATCCATAAGAATGGCATCGTAATTCCCTTTCTCCAACATATCCAACACGATCTGACCATTTTTAGCATTAAACACTTCGTAGTTCTGAAACTTCAGAATTTTTGTTGTAAGGTTCTGAATTACTGAACTGTCTTCTGCAATAAGTATTTTTTTCATCCTGTAATGTAATAATTATACTAATAGTTTTCATTAAGAAAACTCTGGTACTTGCGCTTAAAGTTAACAAATTCATTCATTATTTTCTCATATTTAACAACTAAATCTTTAGGCACGCCATCTTTTAATTCCTTTTCGACCACTTTGGTCACCTCAGCCAATCTAGCTAAACCAATAGTTCCAGAGGCTCCTTTTATGGTATGAAGATTCATTCTGACGGTCTCAAACTCCTGATTATCAAGAGCAACCTGACCTTCTCCTAATAATTCACTGGTCTCTTTAATAAAATCATTAAACACCTCATTGAGCATCTCAAGTCCTCCGATCTGTACAAGTTGATCTGTAATACTTTTATCTATCATGGAATACTCATCGTAGTATTCTTTTGTCTTTTCAGACTGATTAACCTTCTTAACTACGTCTTTGGTTAGAGCTTCTCTATCCGCTTTAAAAATTTTGAACAGAAGGCTTTCTAGCTCATTTATGGTAATCGGTTTTGGGACATAATCATCAAATCCGTCGTCTAAGAAACGCTCTTTGTCACCTTTCATAGCATAAGCTGTCATGGCAGCAATTGGAATTTTAGTATAAAATGGATTCTCTCGAATCTTTTTCATAGCCGTAACTCCATCCATTTCTGGCATTTGAATATCCATGAAAATCATATCAAATTCATTCGTATTCGCTTTGGCTATTGCATTAAGTCCATTGTGGGCAGTAGTAACGCGACACATCATGGATTCTAATATCTTAGTTCCAACTTTAAGGTTTGTTATATTATCATCTACCAACAGTATGTTAAGATTCTCATATGTATGCTTATCCTGCATTGGCGAAATATAGATCAACGAATTCTTAGGTTCTTCGTTAGAAATTTCCGCGGGAAGCTTAACCCAAAATGTACTTCCTTTCTTCACCTCAGATTCCACTCCAATTTCTCCACCCATCAATTCTGAAAGTTGTTTCGCAATAGCTAAACCAAGTCCAGTTCCTTTATGTTTCTTGGTTCGGGTACTATCTAACTGAGAGAATTGTTTGAAGAGATTCAATTTATCTTCATCGCTGATACCATGCCCTGTATCTATTACTTTAAACCAAATGCTGTCTTGGGAGCCTTCTTTACCTTTTTCATAAAGAACGGATAATGTAACTTCACCCTCGCTAGTAAACTTAATTCCGTTCGAAGTAAGATTGGATAGTATTTGAATAAGTCTGGTTTCATCATATAACAGCGAGTTAGGAATTTCTTCTTGGTTTAAATCTAGTTTAAATCGAATTCCCTTAGCCCTTGCCTGACTTTCGAATAGGCTATAAATTTTATTTACGGTAATCTTAGTATCATTCGGTTCGTTGTAAATCTTAAACTTACCGCTTTCAATTTTAGATAAATCCAAAATGTCATTCAAAATATTCAAAAGAACCAAAGAAGACTTCTTAATGGTATCTGCATAATCAAGTTGTTCGGGGTTCATCCGTGATTTCATAAGAAGTTCACTAGTCCCAATAATACCATTCATTGGAGTACGAAGCTCATGACTCATGTTTGCCAAGAATAGTTCTTTTACTCTTAATGACTCTTCGGCTAGATCTTTGGCTTGAATCAACTCTTTTTCGGCTTGTTTTCGATCGGTAATATCCTTGATGTTTGATGCCATCCCGATCGGTACCGCTTCTTCATCATAAACCAACTGAATGGATAGGAGAGCATCGAATAGCTGACCATTTTTCCTTTTTTGTTTCATTTCACCAGACCATCCTCCCTTAGTCATAATGGATTGCATCATAACCTCTGTTTCACTCAATAATTTGGTGTTGAATATTTCTACATTTTTTCCAATTAATTCATCCTCACCATAGCCGTACATCAATATAGCAGACTCATTCACAAATTGAATTTGCCCGTCCATATCCGCAAAAACTACTGCTTCCCAGTTATTTTGAACTATATTTTCGAATAATTTAAGTCCTTGTTCAGTTTCTTTTAACAAAGTAATATCTCGAATCATTCCTTCGACACCAACAGCATCCCCAATTTCATTGCGTACTAAATGGGCATTTACGTGTACGTGAATTGTCTCTCCAGTTTTCGTCACAAACCTAGTATCAAAATTGTCCACGCGACGTTCATCTTTCATTACAGACTCGAACTTTTCGATGTCTTCATTACTGAAATATATTTGATTAGAATGCATTCCAATAATTTCATCCATCTCGTAACCCAAAATATTAGCAACAGAGGGGCTTACCATGGTAATAACAGCCTCCATGTTAACTCTAAAGAATAAGTCGTGTAGTGAGTTAAAGATCGATCTAAACTCTTTTTCACTTCTTAATACTTTAACCTGAGCCTGTTTAATATCCGTAATATCACGAATTACACCTTCGGTTCCCACTAAGTTTCCATCTCCGTCCTTAATCACTTTAGCACTAATAAGGACATCCAAAATAGAACCATTTTTATGTATAATTCTGGTTTCGAAGTTCTCAACACTTCCCATAAGGTTCAATTGATCCAAAAGTGCTATTCTATCATCAGCATCCGCATAGAATTTTTGAACTCTATTTGTTTGAACTTCTTCTGGTTGATACCCGATTACTTTATAACTAGAAGGGGAGACCAACTTAATTTCTCCTTCAATGGTAGTTTGATAGTAAATATCTTGAAAGGATTCGAAAATTCGACGGAATTTGGATTCGTTGGTAAGAATTTTTTCTTCGTTTCTTACCTTTTCAATGGCTTGAGCGATCTGAGAGGTAATGAAACGTAGTGTTTGAAGATCATTCTTCCTAAGATTACTCTTAGAGGTATAATCCTGTATCGCTATAACACCAATTACTTTATCATCTACCATCAAAGGAGCTCCCATCCATGTATCTGGTATTTTACCTAGCACTCCAACGGAATTATCCCGAGCGTACTGTTCTATTTCTTTTCTTTTAAGGAAAGCTTCTCTTTTTCGGTCAATAACGTACTCCGTAAGACCTTTTTTAAACTTACGATCTAAAACTTGTACGATTTCCGAGCTATTTTCATCTCTATAAAAAGGGAAAGAGATGGTATCATTATCTTCATTAATCAAAGCTATATAGAAGTTGTCCACCGGTAAGATTTTCTTCAGCTCGTCATGAATCAACTGATACAGTTCATCTAGTGTTTGAGATACTAAAATGGCTCTAGAAATATTGTTATAAACCTCTTTAGTAATTTCAGCTTTTTTATCGTAGGTAACATCTAAGAAAATACTTCGGCTTGTTACAATGTCTGCCGATTGCTTATTCAAACTCGAACTTCCTTTTAAGTAAACGGTTTGTCCTTTCTTAGTTAAGTATCTGATTTCTACATTTACTGGTTTACCATCAGCTTTTACAACTTTTTGACCCAACCGTTCATAATTCTTGATGTCGCCAGGATGCAATATGTCAGAAACGGTAAGATTACGTACTTCAAGTTTAGAATATCCTAGTGTTTTTATCCAAGAGTTATTTACAAAGATAAATCGGCCTTCTTTGTCTACACTTTGAATGATCTCATTGGCATTATCAAATAAATCTTGTAATCGGTTTTTACTCTCGATTAGTTCGTTAAGCACCATGTTTTTCGCGGTAATATCCTCTCCAATGGAGGTTATACCAATAGTTTTGCTTTTATTATCATATACAAAAATATTACTCCAACTAAAGAGCTTAACGTCTTCGTATTTAGTTATTAGATTTGCCTCTATCTGAACGTCAAGTTGGTTAGTTTTTATGCTTTTAAAGAATGCGCTTTTAGCCTCTTCTTGATCGTCCTCAGAATAAAATCGTTCAAAAAATGGTTTATGCAATAATTCTTCGCGAGTGTAACCTGTTTTATTAAGGAAGTGATTATTGCAATAGATCAATCTTCCATCTACGTCAAGTGTAATAGCAGAAAGACTAATATTATCCAATGTTCTACGGAAAAGTAATTCTGACTCTTCCTTAGCTTTAATTTCCTGAGCAATTTGCTCTGCCTTTTTTCTTTGAGTAATATCCAGCCCCGCGGTAATAAAACCTTTGAATTTATCGTTGGAATGATCAAAATTGGGAATCCCGGTTTCTAAAATCCAACCATACGAACCATCGGGTTTTAGAAGTCTATAAGAAACCTCATACTTAAGCTGCTTTTTTAAGGCGTGATCAAAAGTATCTCTAGTAAATTCCAGATCTTCTTCATGGATATCTTCCATCCATTTAGTTCCTGATGAATCTTTAAAGTCTTTTTTAGTATAATTAAACCACTGTTGACTAAAGAAGAAACTCTTGTTACTAGAGTTTGTCATCCGAATTAAAACAGGAGAGTTATCGGCAATCGACTTAAATTTAGCTTCACTTTCCAGTATTGCGTTTTCTGACTTAATTCGCTCTGTAATATCCCTAACAATGGCCTGAATATACTTTTTACCACGAACTTCCATTAGATTTAAACTAACTTCTGCGTCAAATGGAGTTCCTCGTTTTGTCATATGTTTCCAATAGAAAAACTGAGGTTTACCATCCAATACCGCTTTAATCTTAACCTTGGCTTTTTCGATGGATATCTGACCATCTGGTTGATGAGGCGGGGAGAACTCGTATGGTGCACTACCTATAATATCATCCCTTCGACATTTGAAAATCTCTAAAGTCTTAGCATTACAATCAATAAATGAATTTCCATCCATTATAAAAATCGCATCATTTGCTGTATCGAAAAGCATTCTAAACTTCTCTTCACTATCCAGTAGAATCTGTTCTCCTTTAATTCTTTCTGAAACGTCACGACCAATCGAAATAATAACATCGTTACCAAAGTATTCTCCCTTTCGCATACTCAGTTCCATAGGAAAGGTCTGACCTTCAGCCGTAGACATCCACCACACAAAAGTTACGATTTCACCATGAATAGCTAATTGGAAATTTTTGGTAAAACTGCCTAATTTGTTTCTGTCAGTG
>JAHDFW010000039.1 GCA_020627945.1 Cytophagales bacterium | reverse complement strand
ATGGCTAAAGAGTATTCTGATAAGCCTCTAAAATGTTATAGCATTGTTACCAAAGAATCTGAAAAAGAAGGGTTTGCCTCAGACATACATTATGCTCGTAAAATTGCCAAAAAAAACAATTTCGAATTAAACGAAATTGAGGTTGATGTTAATATTATTGAAGAATTTGATAAGATCATTTATCATCTAGATGAACCGCAAGCAGACCCTGCTCCTATCAACGTATTGAAGATATGTCAGCAAGCTAGACAAGATGGACTCAAGGTCTTGATCGGAGGAACTGCTGGGGATGACTTATTCTCAGGGTACAGACGCCACCAAGCATTGAAATATGACTGGGTTTACAACACACTACCAGGCCCTTTAGGCAAAGGTTTCCGTTCTTTGATTAATGGGTTTGACAAGGAAAATCCTAAAATTAGAAGAATTGCTAAGTTTAGTCGCGGATTTGGTCTCTCCCAAAATGAAAGAATGTCTACCTTCTTTTCATGGTTGGATAAAGACATTAATCATTCTTTGTTCTCGAAAGGTGTAAAGTCAGCCATATCAAAAGTTCATCCTGAGCAATATTTAATCGATCGCTTAGGAGATATACCCAATGAAAAAAATTGGTTAAACCGCCTTCTTTATTGGGAAAAATGCGGTTTCTTACCTGATCACAACCTAAACTACACGGACAAAATGAGTATGGCTTCGGGAATTGAGGTCAGAGTCCCTTTTCTAGATCAAGATTTAGTTAATTACGCCTGTACCATAGACCCCAAACTAAAACTAAAGGGGAATGAGGCCAAGTATATTCTAAAAAAAGTAGGTGAAAAATATTTAGATAAAGAAGTTATTTACCGCCCTAAAACTGGATTTGGCGCTCCTATTCGGAGTTGGATTAGATTCGATCTAAATGATATGATAGAAGAATATCTGTCTGAGTCCAATCTGAAAAATCGCGGTATCTTTGATTACAAAGAAGTTCGAAAATTAATTGATGCTAACAAAAAAGGAACCATTGATGCTTCATATTCAATATGGAGTTTGCTAGCCATAGAATCGTGGAACCGTCAGTTTCTTGATTAATCATTTTACAAATAGAAAAATAACTTCTAATATTAGAATCGTTAAGGAATTTAATAAGACCAAAATCGTTCATGAAACAAATCATCCAAGACCTAAAAGATGGTAAAACCATTTTAGAAGAAGTTCCAGCACCAAAAGTAAAAGCTGGTCAAGTCTTGATTAAGACTCACCGCACACTGGTATCTCTAGGAACCGAAAAAATGTTGGTCGAATTTGGTAAATCAAGTCTTCTTTCAAAGGCCCGTCAACAACCTGATAAGGTGAAAATGGTATTGGATAAGATAAAGTCTGAAGGCCTTATCCCAACTGTAGAAGCTGTATTTAAAAAACTAGGAGAACCTCTTCCATTAGGATATTGTAATGCGGGAGAAGTTATAGGAGTTGGTAAAGGAGTTGAAAACTTCAAAATTGGTGATCGAGTTGCTTCCAACGGACAACATGCTGAATTCGTATGTATTCCGAAGAACTTGGTGACCCATATTCCAGACAATGTAAGTTATGATGAAGCCGCTTTTACCGTTATAGGAGCAATTGGTCTTCAAGGACTAAGGTTAGCCAATCCTACAATAGGGGAAACAGTAGTAGTAATTGGACTTGGTCTTATTGGGCTAATTACAGCGGAACTACTTATTGCCAATGGGTGCAACGTAATTGGCTTTGACTTTGACGAAGAAAAAATTCGCCTTGCAAAGGAAAAAGGCGTTCATGCATTTAATGCAGGTTCAGTTGATGTTGTAAAAACTGTTGAAGGAATCACAAATGGCATAGGTTGTGACTCTGTTATTATTACAGCTAGTACAAAAAGTAATGAAGTAATTTCCCAATCGGCTAAAATGTGCCGTAAACGTGGAAAGGTTATTTTAGTCGGAGTTATTGGTCTTGATATCAGCAGAGCCGATTTTTTTGAAAAAGAAATAGAATTTCAGGTTTCATGTTCGTATGGCCCTGGTAGATATGATGCCGACTATGAACAAAAAGGTCAGGACTACCCTATTGGATTTGTACGCTGGACTCAAAATCGTAACTTTCAAACTATTCTAGGGGCTATCTCGAAGGGACAACTAGACGTTAAAAGGTTAATTACCGAGGAAGTGGATCTTTCCGATTATCTAAAAATTTACGGGGATATGAGTGCTGGTAACTCTATTGCATCAATCCTAAAATACGATCCGAACTCAGAACCAAAACACTCCGTAAAAGTTTTTGCCGATAAATCATTTACAAAAGGCAGCAACACTATGGCAATCGTTGGAGCAGGTAATTTCACCAAGATGACCATGATGCCTATTTTGAAAGAGGTTAATGCGAACATCAAGTACATTGTAAGCAGCGGTGGTGTATCTGGTACTCATTTAGCAAAAAAATATGGAATCGGTAATAGCTCTACTAATTATAGTGAGGTATTGGAAGATAATGATGTTAACACGGTAGTTATTACAACACGTCACAACTTACATGCTTCTATGACCATAGATGCATTGAAAGCTGATAAGCATGTTTTTGTAGAAAAACCGTTAGTTTTGACACAAGAAGAATTGGACAACGTTCTTGAAGCCTATGAATCTTCTAAAGGTTCAATCATGGTTGGTTTCAATAGAAGGTTCGCTCCATTTATTCAAAAAGCGAAATCCTTAATTGGGACATCTAGCGAACCTATTTCGGTTAATATGAATGTTAACGCGGGATTTATACCACCTGATGTTTGGGTTCATGACATGGAAGTAGGTGGAGGAAGAATCATTGGAGAAGGATGTCATTTTATAGATCTAATCACGTTCCTTACCGGTTCTAAAGTAGTTTCAGTTTGCGCCAACGCAATGGGTACTCAACCAAAAGAAAATTCCGATGTAATGACGATTATGCTCAAGTATGAAAATGGATCTATTGGAACGGTTAATTACTGGGCCAACGGTAGTAAGTCATATTCTAAGGAACGTTTCGAAATCTTTGCTCGAGGTCAAAATATTATCATAGACAACTTCAAGAAAATGTATGGATATGGTACCAAAGGATTTTCAAAAGACTCCTCTATGAGATTGGACAAAGGACATAAAAACCAATTTAAAGCCTACAACGATTTTTTAAGCAATGGTGGACAACCCCTTATTTCAATTGAAGACATTATCAATGTAACTAAAGCATCATTAGCCGCTGTAAAATCTATTCAAAGTGGCAGCTGGGAAGATGTAAAGTAGCATATCTTTGATAAAAAGATGGAAACCAAACTTTTAGAATATCTAGGTAAAGAACTAACTCCAAACCTACTGTTCTGGGGAATAGTTGCCCCAATACTATTGTTTATCATCACGGTAATAGTTTTAGTGCTATTCCGTAAATCCATCTGGTTTAAAAGGAAAACCAAAGTTTGGACTTGGTGTTCAAAAATTTGGATTGTATACATCCCCTCAATAATAGTAATATTAGGCTTTTTCGTTGGGCTTATAATTGCTGGACACAAATCGTCGTTAAGTTTAATAAGAACCTATGAAACTGACATAGTTACACTTGCCAATAACTATTGTTCAACTATGGTTACGGATCTCAAAGAAATGTCCAAAGATGAACATAGTATTGTTTATGATGTTAATCAACAATACGTATCTTTTGATCACTTGATTGATCAATACATTGCAGAAAATCCTATTCTAAACGTTGATAAAAGCTCATGGATTTCACGAACTACTGTTAAGATTACAGAATTCATATCCAAGGCCATAGTAAAAGCTTACCTAAAATATTGGATTTCTCACGAGGTAGAAGACTTAACCTCAATCGATGACAAAGCCGTGAAAATTTTATTAGAGGCAGATTTTTCAGAGAACAATGAAGTACATGTAGCAGAACCTTTTATTAAAATCCTTAAAAGGCTTATAAGTAAGTTCTTTATTTCCCAATACCTTCATATCCTTCTCTGGTTTGTAGGCTTATTGCTTCCAGTAGGAATCGAAGTATGGTTAGGCAAGAAATACTTAAGTAGTTCTGAATAACTATATAGCAAATTGAGGTTCATCAACGTCTACTAAGCCATTTGGATTAATAGAAGTTAATTGAAGAAGTTTAGTTTCATTAACCAGCATCGGGTCATACTTCGTTTGAACACGCACGTAATTTTCCGTGAAACCAGAGATCATACCATCATTAACCTCTACTTCAAATAAAGCAGTAAACTCCTTACCTAATTGAGATTCGTAAAACACCCGCTTCTTCTTTTCTGACAATCCTCTCAGCATCGTCGAACGTTTTTTACGTTCAGCATAAGGCACTGCATCATCCATGTCAGGTCCAGGAGTATTATCTCTTTCGGAATACGTAAAAACATGCAGATAAGAAATATCTAATTCATTCAAAAATTGATACGTCTCCAAGAACTCATCCTCTCCTTCCCCATTAAACCCAGTAATAACATCTACTCCTATACAAGCATCAGGCATAACACGTTTAATATGACTTACACGTTCCTCGTACAATGCTTTATCATACCTTCTCCTCATCAACTTCAACATCTTATCACTACCAGATTGTAAAGGAATATGAAAATGAGGAACAAAGCGTTTAGATCCAGCAACAAAGTCTATGACTTCATTAGAAAGCAAGTTAGGTTCAATAGAAGAAATTCTATAGCGATCAATCCCTTTAACATCATCCAGTTCCTTAATCAAATCTAGAAAACGCTCTTCTCTTCTATTATTGTCAGGGTTAATACCAAAATCACCAATATTCACGCCCGTAAGAACCACCTCTTTAACATCTGTTGCCGCAATGTCATTAGCCTGACGAATAATGTCTTCTATTTTAGCACTTCTACTCTTTCCACGAGCCAAAGGTATAGTACAGAAACTGCAATTATAGTTACATCCATCCTGTACTTTCAAGAACGTTCTAGTTCTATCACCAAACGAGTAAGCTTCGTTAAAACCTTTCACCTCTTTTATTTCAGAAGCAAACACTTCACCTTTTTCGTTTTTAGTGAATTCCTTCACATGCTCCAACAAATTGAATTTCTCAGCAGCACCAAGCACCACATCAACTCCAGGAATATCAGCTATTTCTTGTGGTTTCAATTGAGCATAGCAACCCACCATAGCCACAAACGCATCAGGATTTTGTTTTAGAGCCTCCTTCACCACCTTTCTACACTTCTTATCTGCATTCTCAGTAACAGAACAAGTATTGATAAGAAAAATATCAGGAGTATCATGAAAATCTACACGTGTATACCCCTCCTTCTCAAAATTTCGGGCCATCGCTGAAGTTTCCGAAAAATTGAGTTTACATCCCAATGTATAAAATGCCACTCGTTTCATAGAATCACAAAATTAATAATATTTACTGTTTTATGATAATGTTGAATATTTTATGTGAACCAAATAAAGAACAAAAAATAGTGAACCAAGTACTGTGAGCTGAGAACTGTGAAACAGTAAAACAGTGAACAGAAAATAAAAAAACTACATATCAAAAAACAGATTAACCGTCACATTATGATAGTGATTCGAAAAATTAGGCTGAAGGATAGCGTTCATTTTATCAATTTTCAAATCCATAAGACCCAGATTCAGAGCATATTCAACTTCAAAATATTTATTTACCTCGTAACCTAACCCAACAATTAGACCTGCATCCCAACCATTCATTTGGTCGTTAAAATCTTGTTCCAAAACTTCCAAATTGTATTCTACCGTCTGATTAGATGCGTTATCGAAATATTTTACCGTACGATAATACGTGTATTCTGAATGAAGCAACTTACTCACATATACTCCTCCAAGGCTATAAAACTCTTTAAATCCCAGTTTGTACTCTGCATTTAAACCAAAGCTGAGATATCCTAAATACATGGCAGATTGCGTTTTTATATTATCAGAAGATGGGTTACCAATTCCTCCTGACCAACTCCCTCCTTGGATTGCCCCCGAATCTAATCTCGAAATAAACAACCGTGATCCACTCCCCTGATAATTCAATTTCGTTGCGACTCTTAAATCAGAATTTATCTCCTTAGACATTTTTACACCTATATGTCCCCTACTCAGATGAGTAAGCGTTTCACTATAAAACCCCGAAAAAGTCATTCCTCCTCCTATTCCGTATTTCCACTTTTGAGCCAGTGTTTCTCCTCCTAACATCAAGAACGAGATGAAAATGAATACTTTAACTATAGGTTTTCGCATGATCTTTAATACTCAATAAGCCGTTGAACAATTAACGAAAAAATATCGTGATATATTGAAACCTAAATGCATTTAAATATTGTTTAGTCATTAGCTGCTTTAAAGTAGATTATTTTTCGAAGATTAGTTTAACTTTGCGCTCGTAAAAAATAACGAAGATGGGAAACACTGTTAATGTTAAATTCATAATCACCGACGAAGATAACAAGGAAGTTGTAGTAACGGCGAAAGAAGGCGAACACCTCTTAGAGGTTGCTCACGACAATAACCTAGAGTTACAACATAACTGTGGTGGCGTGTGTGGATGTAGCACATGTCACGTTTATATTGAAGAAGGTGCTGAAGGACTACCTGAAATGAGTGAAGCGGAAGAAGATCGCGTTGATCTTGCAGAAGATCCAAAATTGAACTCTCGCCTGGCATGTCAATGTGAAATTGGTCCTAATACGGGTGACATTGTGGTTACAATTCCACCACAAGACTTTTTAGGTCACTAATACATTAAATTTCAACAACACTAAGAACTAGAATAGTACAATGGATTTAAATCTACCTTTTGGCTGGGCTGACTACGAAGATATCGCAATGGGACTTTATGAAAAGTTTGGTGATGACTTCAACGAAGGAAAAATATATAGAATTCGATTCACGGATCTTTTAGATTGGGTACTTGAATTACCTAACTTTGAAGGAACAAGAGAAGAATGCAATGAAGGTCACCTTGAGCAAATTCAAGCAAACTGGGTGCACGAATGGCGTGACAACCAATAAGAAAGCATGGAGTCTGCTCCTTACATATTAAACAATGTCACAAAGAAAAAATTGTGGCACATAAACACGTTCATTTTCGATGTAGATGGCGTACTTACTGATGGTACGGTAATCGCTCTTTCTTCAGGAGAACAAGCAAGATCGTTTTATGTAAAGGACGGTTGGGCTATCCAAAATGCTATTAAAAAGGGTTATAACGTAGCAATCATTAGCGGTGGCGATCAAGAAGGAACTCGTAAACGCCTTGAATTTCTTGGTATAAAAGACATTTATCTTGGTGTAAAATCCAAGTCGGAAGTATACGCTAAATACTGTCAAGAAAATGAAGTCGACCCTGAAAAAGTGCTTTACATGGGAGATGATCTTCCCGATATAAATGTAATGATTAGATCTGGGGTTGCTGCTTGTCCTTCTGACGCTGCTTCTGACATATTAGAAATTGCAGACTATATTTCTCCAAAAAATGGCGGTAAAGGAGCCGTAAGAGATGTAATTGAGCAGGTAATGAAGATTCAGGAAAACTGGAGGCAAACTTCTTAGTACTTCTGCTTAGACAAGGTTCGTAGTATCCCTCCTACAATTAGCAATAAGAACGTCACAGTTAGTATTTCCCAAGCGTTACCCGAACAACCAAAGCAACCGCACTTAAATTGATACTGTTTATTTACGGCTATAAAAGCTAGAATGAAAAATATTTGACTCCAACGTTTAATGTCTTTCTTATATTGGGTGATTCAATATTAGTTTTACCGCCTCTTCGGATGTCAAAATTGGCATCTTAGTTTTCTTAAAATCTTTAATATTTCTAGTCACAAAAGATTTCAGTTCTTTTACTTCTAGTGCTGAATAATATTGAATGGCATCTTCAAAATCTTTAAACCCGGACGATATTGCATTTCTTATAATACTGTCTGTTACTGGAACTACTTTAACCCACTTCATAAGCCAGTCCATAGTTTTAACTGCACGATTATGAGAACTAAATCGTTTCAAAACGTAATAGGCATTATTCACCGTTATCGCAGAGATGTACATTTCTATCTGATCATTATTAGCCATCTGAAACAGATCCATCGCGTGCTCAGAAAAGGGCTTTCTTGCTGCAAAAAAATCAATAACTATATTGGTATCTAAAAAGACTCTATCCATGGATTATTTATGCTTGGCATGTAATTCTGAGGATATTACTTCTTTGTAGTCAAAATCTTCTGGTAAACTAACAACCCCATGCATTTTCTCTATTTCTGGTGAAATTACAACGTTTGATGGGTGATCCTTAACTAGTAATCTAATGTAATTCTCGACTAAATCAGATAGACTTCTCCCTTGCTGACGAGCGTATTCCTTACCCTTTTCGATAAGTAACTGCTCAACTGTTAATGTAAGCTTTGTTTGCATAAATTACCTTTTTCTACTAACTACACGTATAAACAACAACACTAATATACGTATTTTTTTCGGGTTGGTTTCATAAATCAAAAAAAAAGAAGGACTTTTCCGCCCTTCTTTTAAAGTTAAAATATTTGATTTAGAACTACAATGGAATGTTTCCATGTTTTTTCTTAGGTAGTTCGTCTACCTTATTTTCTAAAATTGTAAATGCACGCATTAATTTTCTTCTAGTATCTTCTGGTAAAATAACCTCATCAACAAAGCCTCGATGCGCTGCTCTATATGGGTTTGCAAACTTCTCAGTATACTCATCCACTTTTTCTTGAAGTTTAGCCTCTGGATCAGATGCCTCTTTGATTTCTTTTCTGAAGATAATTTCGGATGCACCTTTCGCTCCCATTACTGCAATCTCTGCAGTTGGCCAAGCATAATTCATATCTGCTCCTATGTGTTTTGAGTTCATTACGTCATAAGCTCCTCCATATGCCTTTCTCGTAATCACCGTTACTCTTGGCACTGTTGCTTCGCAGAACGCATAAAGTAACTTAGCTCCATTCTTAATAATACCGTTCCATTCCTGATCTGTACCTGGCAAAAATCCTGGTACATCTTCAAAAACTAACAAAGGCACATTAAATGAATCACAAAAACGGACAAACCTTGCTGCCTTTTCACTCGCCGCATTATCAAGTACACCTGCTAATACTGCTGGTTGATTAGCTACTACTCCAATGCTTCTTCCTCCAAGTCTCGCGAACCCAACCACAATATTTTCAGCATAAGTCTTGTGAACCTCAAAAAAGGAATCTGAATCAACAGTATGATCAATTACCTCTTTAATATCATATGGTTGGTTAGGGTTGTCAGGTATAATATCATTCAGAGCTACCTTCTTCTCATCTCCTTGTTGCTCATATGGATAAATTGGAGCTTTATCTTCGCAGTTTTGAGGAACGTAACTCAACAACCTTTTAATATTATTAATAGCTTCAACTTCATTTGCACAAGAAAAATGTGATACTCCACTTTTAGAACTATGTGTGCTAGCTCCTCCTAGTTCTTCGGATGTCACTTCTTCGTTTGTAACAGTTTTTACCACATTTGGTCCAGTAACAAACATGTAAGAAGTATTTTCGACCATCATAATAAAGTCCGTTATAGCTGGAGAATATACGGCACCACCTGCACATGGCCCCATGATTCCTGAAATCTGAGGAATTACTCCAGATGCTAATGTGTTCTTATAAAAGATATCTGCATATCCTCCCAGCGACACTACTCCTTCCTGAATTCTAGCACCTCCAGAATCATTTAGACCAATTACTGGAACTCCATTCTTCATTGCTAGATCCATGATCTTACAAATTTTCTCAGCGTGAGTTTCTGATAAAGAACCACCAAACACAGTAAAGTCTTGAGAGAATACATAAACAGGTCTTCCATTAATAGTTCCATACCCCGTTACAACACCGTCGCCAAGGTAGTATTCTTTGTCCAGACCAAAATCCTTACAACGGTGCATAACAAACTTACCGATCTCTTCAAAAGTACCGTTATCCATTAATAACTCAACGCGTTCTCTTGCCGTAAGTTTACCTTTTTTATGTTGTGATTCTACTCTTCTTTCTCCACCTCCTAATTCGGCTTCAGCGTTCTTTTGAGCAAGAATTTCAACTTTAGTTTTGTCTTTATCGCTATACATCCAATATCACTTTTTTATTTTGGATGCCAATTTAGAAAATACTTCGATTATATAAAATTTTAGCCGCGAATGAAAGTTAATTTGAGATTGAACGAAGCACTCGTTTTGCCTGCTCTAAATGACGTTGATTATGGTAAATTACTACTCTAAAAGTATCTCCTAGCCTTAGTTTTATCAAGTTTGAAATTGTAATAGAGGTTTTAATTTTAGTTAGATTTTTATTTGCTGCATAATCTAATAATTCGAGAAGTTGTTCTTGTTGTTCTATTAACTCATCCAAAGCCGAAAAATCAAGAGTGCTCCCCATTGGATTTTTATCTTTAAACGTGTTCATTTTGTTCAGCTTCTCTTTCGGCAACATACTCTTTGCAAAATACTCTCCTAACCAACTACTTTTAAACTCACTAGTTACTGGATGATTAGATTGCTCCATTCTACCTTTCATTTCTGGAATATAAAATCTCCCATACATGTTAAGGTGTTCGATACATTCAAACATACTCCAAGAATCATTCGATAATTTTTGGTTCAATCGTACTTCAGGAAGATTCTTAAATGATTTTAACTCCTCTAAAACATTAGATGTTCTTGCTTTTAAATCTTTAATTAGCTCTGCGGATGATATCTTCATGGTCATTTGATTAATGTTTCACAAAGCTAGAAATTGCAAGCTCCAGAAACATTGATTCAAATCAAGATTTTTGAATTCTTGAAAATGTTTCTGGCGTCATTCTTAAATAATTTGCAATATATTTATTTGGTACTTCTTGAAACAACCTTGGACTTCTTTTCAAGACGCGTTCATATCTAGATTTGGGAGAACTAGTAAGCAAATCGGTTTCTCGTTCAATTTGTTGCACCAATAACCCTTGTAGGAGCTGCTCCCAAAGCAATTTACATTCTGGATCAGAATGCATGAAATTTATGTAAGCCCCTTTATCAATCACCCTACATTTGGTCTTTTTTAGAGCCTCAATGCACATCGGACTTGACTGATCGGTAATGAACGAATCTAAAGCCGCTATAAAATCTCCTTGATAACCGAACCTTATAGTATGTTCTTCATTTTCATCTTCTATAAAAATCCTGAGGCACCCTGATTCTACATAATAGATATTAGTGTCTTTAGTTCCTCCATTCTTAACTAACTCAGCGCGTTGTAAGGAAATACTCTTCCCCCAAATATTAGCCTCATCTATCTTTTCTTTTAAGCGATCAATTACATTCATACTTTCATCTACTACTCCATAAAATTCAATATTGCAATTTTCAGCTGAATTATAGTCATAAACCTATTTTTTTGTAGATTAGCTATTTCAATAATATAAACGCGATGAATTTTAACAAGTATATACTTTCGACTCTGTTTTTTGGACTAGTTACTACTTTAACTTTTGGGCAGAAAATTCCACAGAAAGGAAAATTTCTTAAATTTCTTAAATCAAATCAAGGTGTGGCCCTGTATTTTCATGGAGCCGAAGATCCTGTAATTCCTGAAGGAGAAATACTAAGTTGGGATTGGGACAATTACTCCATCCAACTTAAACGTAAATCTTCCAAAAAGATGAAAAACGTTAAGTTTCCAGAATACAGTGATAAAGCTGGACAAGAACCAATTGCTTTGTTTTCCATTTGTTTAAACGACCGAGTGATTTGTCCTGTAATGGCTGCTGAAGATAAACTTCCAGTACCTCTAGAGTATCCGTACATTAATACGGCCGAGTTAAAAAAGAAAAAACTATTGATTCAACTTCATCCAAGTAACGCAGAGTTTAAAGAGCTTCTAAAAGAATGTAGAGCCGATCAAGAAGAGGCAATTGAACTTGCCAAAGACGATAGTAAATCAAGATTGTTTTTCATGGAAATATTTAATTATGGGGATCAACTGTGTAAGAACCTTATCGTTAATCACTTATTACTTTACGACAAAGACTTAAAACTGTATTTGGAGGAGAAAAAACTAATTAAAGTTTCTGAATAAAATAATGCAACCAAAATTAACCAACCTCAAACAACAAAACATTATATTTCTACCTGTAAAAGGTATGCAAAATATGTCTTCGGCTTTCGATAAAATGGTTAGTTGGTCTGAACCCCTAGGATTGCTACAATCATCCAATCTCACTACCATTTATCATGATAGTTTTCGTGACACCTCCGCCTCAGATATCCATATGAGTATTGGAATTATTACTTCCAAAAACCTTCAAATACCCGATGATTTTGAAACTCGTAGGATTTCTTCTGGCAACTACATTATGGGAACCTATGAGATAACTGGCGAAGAATTTGGTCCAAAATGGACAGGGTTATTTGGTTGGATGAATTCCAATGGTTTCAAAAAAAGACCAGATCAAGATCCATTTGAAGTATATCTAAACAATGGGCACGAACATCCTGAAAAGAAATTTAAAGTTGAATTTTATATCCCTATTCGGTAATTCGCAACACCAAAGAAAATAATACGAATTCTTTTATGGAATTCTTAAACTGCATACATCCTTTAAGTGAATGCAAAAAAATAAAACCATGACAGCAACCACAAATACATCCAAATTCACGAGCATGATTGCACTAATCGTTGCTTTATTCTTAACATCTATGGCACATGCCGATGTTGAGAAACCAATTTCTTCTAAAATCAAACATGTAAATGTTTATCAAAGCAGTGCTAGAGTAGCAAGAACAGCAAGTGTGAATATTCCTGCAGGTAACTCAAACATAATTCTCCAAGGATTAACAACCAAGTTAGATGCAAACTCCATTCAGGTAAAAGGTACAGGTAAATTCGTTCTTATGTCCGTTAAATATCAACCTGACTTCCTGAACAAAAACACCTCCTCTGAAAAGGCAAAAAAACTACAAACTCAGATTGATGATTTGCAAGATCAAAAACAAAAGCTAATGATAGAAAGAACTGTCTTGGCGGGTGAATTAAACCTACTTAACATCAATAACAACATTTCAAGCAATCAACAAGGCGTTACTAGTATTGAATTAGCTAAACTTACCTCCTTCTATAGAACCAAACGCACAGAAATTGATTTAGCTATTTATGATAAGGATCAAAAAGGCAAAAAATTACAGAAACAAATCACGGATTTAAAGAGACAGAAAAATGAATTGAATCGAAATTCAAACAAACCTTCTGGAAGTATTGTAGTTGCTATTTCTTCTAAAATTGCCCAATCCATTACGCTCGATTTCGACTACATCGTATACAATGCGGGGTGGACTCCTTATTACGATGTACGAGCTTCCGAATCAAGTGATAAAGTACAACTTGGTTACAAAGCTAAAATCCATCAAAACACAGACATCGATTGGGACAACGTTTTAATAAGCGTCTCAACGGGTAACCCATCTGCGGGTGGAACAAAGCCTAATTTAAACACGTGGTATGTAAGAAACGGGTATGCCGAAAAAGATAAGGCTTATAAATATGGAAAAAAAGCCAATAGAGCTGCTCCAACTAGCTATGCCGATGATGACGACTGGGGAGATGATGCCTATGTTACAGAAGAGGAAGAATTAGAAGAAATAGAACCAGCTGCAAACTATGCTTCCAGCTGGACTACAGTTAGTGAATCTGCATTGGCAACCACATTTGACATTGCTCTTAAGCAAACTATTCCTTCTGACAACAAGGAGTACAATGTTGATATTCAACGCTTTGATGTTAAGAGCAGTTTTGTACATGCATCCGTACCAAAACTGGACAAAGGTGCTTTTCTAATGGCTCAACTAGTAGAGTGGGAAAGCCTAAATCTTTTATCTGGAGATGGGAATGTATTCTACGACGGTTCCTTTGTTGGCAATACTTACCTAGACCTAAACAATACTTCAGACACCTTAGATGTATCATTAGGAAGAGACCAAAAGGTTGTAGTTACTAGGGACAAAATCAAAGACTTTTGTAAGACTCGAACGATTGGCACAAACATTAAAAAGACAACTGGGTATGAAATAGTGGTTCGAAATACCAAAAAAGATAATATAACCATTGAAATTGAGGATCAGTATCCAGTTTCCAGTAACAGTGAAATAGAAGTTAGCTTATTAGAAAAATCAGGTGCAAAAGACGAAGGAAAAGGAAAACTTAAATGGACCTTAGAACTTAAACCTGGTGAAACGAAAAAACTTCAACTTAAGTTTGAAGTTAAGTATCAAAAAAAGACGGGAATTAGCGGGTTATAAGATCTCGATGATTTAAATTTTTAAAGCCGATCTTGGTCCAACCCTTGATCGGTTTTTCTTTTTATACAGTTTGTATTACTTCGATTATAGTCTCTTAACAACACAAATTCTCTGCTCTTAACTTTAAAAAATCTGTTTTAAACGAATACTCTCTAGTCTCGATCTAATCCAGTCCTTATTTTCTTTGCCTTAAAAAACATTTTTACCAATTTGTATTCATAAAAAAAATGATACTTTTGAACTGCTATTAGCGAAAGCATAGAATCTAGAACAGTATGAATATTGTAATTGCGGGCGCAGGAGAGGTTGGGTTTCACCTTGCTAAACTTCTTGCAGATGAATCTCAAGACATCACAGTAATTGATATAGATGACAGGAATCTTCAATATGTCGCTACACATATTGATGTAATGACTATTAAAGGAAGTGCGTCTTCCCTATCTATTCTTAACGATGCAGGAATTCAAAATGCAGATCTTTTTGTAGCCTTAACTGGTTCAGAAGAAGTCAACCTTACTGCTTGTTTGATTAGTAAAAAACTTGGGGCTAAAAAGACCATTGCCCGAATCAATAACACTGAATATTTAGATAGTGAGGTTCTAGATATGGCAGAGTTGGGGATTGACGAAGTAATCTCACCAGAGCTACTTGCTGCAAAGGAAATTGAACTCCTTCTAAAGGAGTCTGTAGTAACCGACAAATTCGAATTTGATGATGGAAAACTTTCCGTTATTGGAATTGGACTAGATGAACGTTCTCCGCTCGTTGGAAAAAGCATTCATCAGGTTGCTCAGGAGTATTCAAGCAGTGAATTTATTACCGTAGCGATTCATCGAAAAACTAAAACAATTATCCCTCGTGGAGATGTTATATACCAAAGCACTGACCAAGTTTACTTTATAGTAAAGGAGAATTCGGTTGATGAAATTAGAAATTTCACGGGTCGTAAAACTTTAAAAATCAAGGATATTATGATTCTTGGTGGAAGTAAGACTGGACATCAAATTGCAAAGGCTTTATGCAATGACTATCATATAAAGTTAGTTGAAGCAGATAGTAATAGATGTTTCAAACTTGCTGATGAACTTAACAAGGTTCTTGTCGTAAATGGTGATGCTCATAATGTGGACCTATTGAAAGAAGAAGGTATTGATAGTATGGATACGGTAATTACTGCGACAGGTAATTCAGAGACCAATATTATCTCTTGTTTAGTTGCTAAAAACTACAATGTTTCCAAAACTATAGCCATCGTGGAAAATGTGGATTATATGAATCTGAGTGCCAATGTAGGTGTAGATACATTAATCAACAAAAAACTAATTGCGGCGAATTTTATTTTCCGCCACATTCGTCAAGGAGATGTAATTTCATTAACAGGATTACATGGTGTAGACGCTGAGGTTCTTGAATTCGACGTGAAAGAAGAATCTATGATTACAATGGCTTCTATCAAAGATTTAATGTTCCCGAAAGGAGCAATTATTGGTGGAGTGATTCAACAGGAAAGAAGTTATATTGCAACTGGAGACTCTAGAATCAAACCAGGTGATCACGTAGTAGTATTTAGCTTACCAGAGTGCATTAACAAAGTCGAAGAATTTTTCAAATAGTCCGATTTCAGGTATACAACTGATAAAAGAATTACGTTAAATGAAATTCAATTTCCAACTGATCATCAATGTTTTAGGGCTTTTAGCTCTGATTATTGGGTTTTTCATGTTGTTGACCCTCCCCTTCTCTTTATCTTATGATCTTGAAGCGGGGATTCATTCTTGGAAACCCATTCTTGCGGCAGCTGGTGTTACTATAGCTGTTGGAGGAGGAGCGTTTTTAATAAGCAGAAGAAATCTAAAGAAAGATATTCAAAAACGTGAAGGGTACATTATTGTAACTCTGGGATGGTTGGTAATCTCATTTTTTGGAAGTCTTCCATTTTTCTTTAGTGGTGAATTCGCAGGTCCTTACGATAATTGGTTTCAGGAATACACCAATTGTTTTTTCGAAACGATGAGTGGTTTTTCTACTACAGGAGCTTCCATACTTACTAATATTGAAGGTACATCTAAAGGTCTTTTATTTTGGAGAAGTCTTACACACTGGTTGGGAGGAATGGGTATTATTGTTCTTACAATCGCAATTCTACCTCTTTTAGGAATTGGAGGAATGCAGTTGTTCGTTGCTGAGGCACCTGGACCTGAACCTGATAAATTACATCCTAGAATTAAAGAAACTGCAAAACGTCTTTGGGTAATATACTTCGTATTAACACTTGCTCAAATGTTGTTACTAATGGCTGGTGAAATGGACTTCTTTGAAGCTATAAATCACGCTATGGCAACTATGGCTACCGGTGGATTTTCAACTAAAAATGATAGTATTGCTAGTTATGGAGCATATACTCAATATATCATCATAATCTTCATGTTCCTTGCTGGAACCAACTTTACCCTGTCATACTTCGGAATGATGGGTAAATTCAAAAAGATCTGGCAAAACGAAGAGTTTAAAACCTACCTGTTCTCAACTATATTCTTGGTGGTTGTAGTTACTGCAACGATTATGCTCAATACTGATATGGGACTGGAAGAAGCTACAAGAGATGCTGCTTTTCAGGTAATTTCAATATTTACAACTACTGGATTTGCTTCTGATGATTATACCAGTTGGCATACGTTTGCAACCACATTATTCTTCATCTTATTATTTACAGGTGCTTCGGCTGGTTCGACGAGTGGAGGTATTAAAGTGGTAAGACACCTAATCTTGATTAAAAACAGTTTTGCTGAATTTACTCGCCAATTACACCCTTCTGCGGTTGTTCCTGTTAGATTTAACAAAAAGGCTGTTCCTCTAAATATTATTTATAACATCTCTGCATTCATATTAATCTATTTGGTGGTATTCTTTATAGGTGCAGCTATTATGTCCACCATGGATATTAAAACGGATCAAGCATATGAGGCTGAAATAAATGGAATAGAACTACCTGCTGACGTTCCAAGAACCGAGAACATGGATTTTGATACTGCGGTTGGTGCAACTATTGCATGTTTAGGAAACATTGGTCCAGGTATTGGACATGTTGGACCTAAGTACAACTTTAACCCTATTTCAACTACCGGAAAATGGTTCTTATCCTTTCTAATGCTATTAGGAAGACTCGAATTATTCACGGTCTTGATTTTATTTACTCCGCATTTCTGGAGGAGGAAATAGCTTTAACCAATTAGCACACAACTATGTCCAAGATATTATTAATCATTAAAAGAGAGTATTGGACGCGAGTTCGAAAGAAGTCATTTATTATCATGACATTGTTAGGTCCAATTCTAATGGGGTTGATCATGATTGTTCCCATTTGGCTCTCACAAAATTTCAAGGACGATCTTAAAGTTCTAGTTCTGGATGAGCAAGGTATGTTTAAAAACAAGCTTACAGACAATAAGCACATTTTTTTCACCTACTCATCGGATCAACTTGAAGCTGGCAAAGAATCTTTAAAATCCAGTAAGTATGATGGAATATTACATATCCCTTCCGATTTGGATTTAAATAAGCCTAAAGGGATTAGCTATCTTTCAGAAAACAATGCAGGGATTGAGATTCAGGCCTACATGCAGTCACAAATTGAACGTTTAATACTGGATTATAAATATCAAAAAGCAGGATTTGATCGACAACTCATTAAAGAATTAGAAACTAAAGTTTCGGTAGCCACCATAAATGTTAGTGGTGAAAGTGAAAAAGAGTCTAATACAGTTATTTCTAGTGGAGTTGGACTTATCTCAGGGGTATTAATCTACATGTTTATCTTTATTTACGGAGCGCAAGTAATGCGTGGGGTTATTGAGGAAAAGTCGAATAGAATTATTGAGGTTATGATTTCCTCTGTTAAACCTATGCAACTCATGATGGGCAAAGTCATTGGGATCGCAATGGTTGGATTAACTCAGTTCGTAGTTTGGATTGGACTTACAGGTATTATATCAACAATCATTTCCGTAGCTTTTGGATTGAGTAGATTCTCCAATGCTAATATTATGGATACCATGGTGCAAGCTACACCTGATCAGCAAGCTGAAATAATGGACTATCATAAATACGTCGCTGGAGTTGAGGCTATTAACTTCCCTGTAATCATAGGCGCATTTCTATTCTTCTTTTTAGCGGGTTACTTATTTTACGGAGCATTATTTGCTGCAATTGGTGCTGCTGTTGATAACGAAACAGACACTCAGCAATTCATGATTCCAATTACCATTCCCTTAGTATTAGCCTTTATGGTAATGGAAAGTATCATTACCGATCCAAATGGAAGTACGGGGTTTTGGTTCTCAATTGTCCCCTTTACGTCTCCAATCGTAATGATGATGCGCTTGCCTTTTATGAGTGCTGCCTCCTATTGGCAATTGGCACTTTCGATGGTTCTTCTGATCGCTGGATTTGTTGGAACGATCTGGCTTGCTGGCAAGATCTACAGAATTGGAATACTAATGCATGGTAAAAAGGTCAACTACAAGGAAATTGCTAAGTGGCTTAGGTATTCAAGCTAGAATGATTTTATAAGCCACTCTTTCCAATTTAATTTAACTCTATAGGGCTTATTTATCTTAGTGGTATCTTCGATTATGAGTGACAATAACAGCATAAAGGGCATTATTGGGACAGTCATTAGTTTAGGGCTGATCTTGGTTTCCATAATTGGTGCGTATCAAAGTTCACAACCCTATGATTTTGAAAAAGACCTCAAGGAAAAAACAGGGATAACTTTAGAAAAAACTGACCCTAACTTCACACGTCCTGATGATGTTGATTTATCCACTAAAATGGATTATTTAAAAACAACGTTCATGGGACAATTGTACCTTAGTATTTTAGATACAAACTTTGTTCACAATCTTAAAAACGACACCACAGACCTTACTAAAATCAGTTCATTGCACATCCCTATTCTTGAAAGTGAGGATGAATCCTATAATGCAGCAATTATCAATAATTCCGACTACGACTGTTATCTATTTACTTCAATTCCGCCTTATAAGTCGCTATATGTCCCTGCTCACGATTCGGCTTTTTATACAACTCCAATTTGGTTAACCTATATGCACGCTTATATGGGTAAAAATCTGGTACCCGTGAATAAATCATTTACTTACAAAGAACATAAGTACTTTATCAATGCGTTGTTCGCAACTACTGGCCCTTTGTCCAAAGAAATATATAATGAACGAATTGTTGTACACCGTCGAAAGGTAATTATCAATGCTTATACAGGTGATCGGAATCAGCAACTATATTCAAACCAAAGGCTAATCAAGTAGTTAAAACTGCCCTCAATTCTATTTTCGTGAGGGACAGTTCTAGTTTAATCTAATTAGCCAATTGATCCCATTACTCTCTTCATAAATGCATTCAGAGCTTCTCGTTCTGGTACACCTTGCTCTACTTCTCTATGAACTTCCAATGCTCCATAGAAATTCGACAATAACTCTCCTACAACATCTAGCTCTTCATCTTTTATACCTCGAAATTCTCCGACCTGTTCGAGCAAATTGATCGTGTTCTTCAACTCTTCTACCCCATGATCCTTGATTAGACCATGAGTCTGTTTAATTATTGGTAATCTCATGGATAAAATTCTTTAGTGATTCTGATTTATTGGTTTGTAATTGCCCTTGAAATACACCGTTTTTAAAAGCTGCGAACGTTGGCAAGTTGTTTACATTTGCCAGTTTTCTTGACTCTGGATACTTTTCAGCATCCACCACAAAGAACTTTAATTCTTCATGTTCCTCTGAGTATTTTTTGAACTTAGGTTTAATCAATCGGCAGTTTCCACACCATCCAGCTGAGTACTGTACAATTACAGTCTCATTTTCATTAACCAACTGCTCTAAGTTATCTTGTTCTAATTCTTGTATCATCTTTTTAAATTTTAATAGTTATTAATGTTTGCTTAAATAATTCGCTACACCGTTTCGATCTGCAGTCATTGCATCGCTTCCTTGATTCCAATTTGCGGGACAAACTTCACCATGCTCTTGAACATGCGTGTAAGCATCGATAAGTCTTAGAAACTCCTCTACATTCCTTCCTAATGGCATATGATTTATTCCTTCATGAAAGACCTCTCCTTTCTCATCAATAAGATATGTAGCTCTATAACTTACATGATCTCCTACCAATGATTCACCATCTTCCGACAAACTGCTGTCTAGAATCCCTAATGCAGAAGAAAGATTTCGATTAGTATCAGCGATTAGGTCGTATTCAACTCCTTGAATTCCTCCTTGATTTTTTGGAGTGTTTAACCAGGCAAAATGAACTTCTGCGGTATCGCATGAAGCTCCAATAACAATTGTATTACGCTTTTCGAATTCTTCTTTTAACTGTTGAAAAGCATGAAGTTCTGTTGGACAAACAAATGTAAAGTCCTTCGGATACCAGAAAAGTAATATCTTCTTATTCTCATTTTGAGCCATATCTGCTACATTAATTGAATTGGTTTCCCCTAAGTAATTAGTTGCCGTTACATTCAAAGACGGGAATTGTTTTCCTACTAGTGTCATAAATTTGTTTTTAATAATTCTTGAATATTCTATTTCTTTTACCCTTTGATCTCATTGGGTACGACACAAAATTGAAGTAGATTTTCGATAGATTCAAACGATAAATTCTATACATTTGTTAGATAAAATCTATTGACATGAATTTCCAACAACTTGAATATGCCTTAGCGGTACACCACACAGGTCATTTTGGCAACGCAGCTGAAAACTGCAATATCACCCAAGCTACACTGAGTGCTATGATTAAAAAGCTTGAAGAGGAAATTGGGTATGTACTGTTCGATCGTTCTAAGAAACCCGTTCAAACTACGGAAGATGGAATAGAGTTTATGAGTGTAGCCATTAAGATCCTTGAGCAAAAGAATCAACTATTCGAAATTGATCAAACTAAAAAACACGGACTAACTGGAGCCATCTCCATAGGTGTTATCCCAACCGTTGCCAATTCATTATTGCCTCTTTTCTTGCCTACCATACTGGAAGAAAATCCAAATCTTGAATTGACCATTAAGGAAATTACGACCGAGGAAATCCAACGTCAATTATATGCTGATAAGTTAGATTTCGGTATTCTGGCAACACCTTTAGACGATGAAAAAATCATAGAAGACATTTTGTATTATGAACCTATGTTGGTTTTTGGTTCGTTGGAAAAAGAAAAACAATATGTGAGCTCTAATGATATTAAAGATGGTAAGATTTGGCTATTAGAAGAAGGGCATTGTTTTCGAAACCAAATGGTAACTGTTTGTTCTATAGAAGAATCTAAAAGAGACCCTCAAAATCTTAATTTCCAAGGCAACTCATTCGAAACGCTTTTGAATCTCACTGAGCAGTTTGGAGGATTTACTTTGATACCAGAATTATATCAACGAAAAATGGAGCCTAAAAGGTTAGAAAAAGTGAAGCCTTTTCAAGTTCCGATTCCAGTTCGAGAAATCAGTTTAGTTAGTTATAGACCCTATGCCAAGAAAAGCTCCATTGAGTATCTCTCTAACAAGATTAGAAATATAGTCTCTCCTCTTTTGAGTACAATCAATATGAAGGCCAGTGAGTTGGATATTATTGGGATCTAAGGTATAATCTTTCTCGAAACGTTGGTTACTTGACCTTATCTCTTACTCTTTTCTAAGCTCACCAAAGAACTTTCTAGTTAAACGTGGTTTGTTCTTTTTCTTACGTTTTCTAGAACTAGATTCTTGGGACTCTTGAATCTCTATTAATTCCATAAAAAATTCTAAGTCTTGTATATCATTAGGACCTTGACATTCCCAAATCCAATTATACTTCCATAACTTCCATTCTAACTTAAGATCTGGAGCAACGGAGTCCGTTCTAACATTACCTAAAGAATCAATTAACTTCCTATCATATAACCTAACAAAAGAAGTTGAGAAATCCCATTTACCCTGTTCTTCTAACGTAGAATCATTCTGTGGTCTTATTATATGGTAAGTGCCAGAACTATCGAATGTAAATCGTCGAGGATATTTAACACGCCATCCTGGAATCATATGTTTATCAATCCAGCTTCCAATCAACATTGGTTTACTAAGCTGAACAGAAACTTTACGTGGTTCGAAGTCCATAGAGTCTAGCTTGGACTTACGTGAAAAATACATTTCAATAGAAGCTTTTTTTTCCAAATCTACTTTTACTGTGTAGATCAAGTCGCGCTCTTTTTCATATTGGTACCCGCTAATAAACCTATTTGTATCAACCTGAGTAAGAGATTTAATGGACTTACAAAAATATTGATCGAAATAAGTGGTATCATAAAATTGAATGGAACCATTATTAAAAAAATGTATGCCATCATCTTGTTGCTTATATTCTAATACCTTCTTGTCACCTACAAAACCTGTAACTATTGCTCTTGGGTAATAACTTGTCCAACGTCTATTATGAACAACCGTATCTTCCTCCATTACATATTCAAACCTAACTCCAGACTCCTTATCTATTGGATTTTCATTTAAGTTTGATCTTAGTTCGTAGGTATCTTCAAAATTAGGAAACTTACATATAGTATCTGGAAATCTTCTTTTGTGATCATCTATTTCAAATTGATCTATTGCTGCAATGGTAGAATCAGAAAAAGGATGAACCGTAGTGTCCCGGTAAAACTCTCTGATAAGATTTACCTTTCCACTTATACGTTGCCTAATCCTATAAAAATAGTGATACCCACTAAATTGAAACCAAGAGGCTCTAAGCTTTAATTCAAGTCGATCTGAAGTAAGATCTCTAATTCGATATTTTTTCTTAGACTTATCACGTTCAAACCCATAATAACGTTGAGCCATTTCTAGCTCTATTGAGTCCCGATTAGTAGAATCAAACCGAAAAAACACCATTCTATATGGAACGTTTTGCAGCGAATTCTTGATCTTAATCCGTCCTTGGTGCCAGTAAGACCATTCATGGTCCCGATAAATATAAACGAAATGTTGAAGCGTGGAATCCTTACCAAAGCAGAAATACTCTTCAGCTCCAGAATCGTGGTCACTTTTAAGCTTCCAGCACCCCTCTAGCTTCTCGTAATAATTTTGCCCATAACTACTTACCTCACCAATCAGAAAAATCAGCAATGCAACACAAACAACCCTTATTAACATAATGATTAATTTACGATTATTATTGCTGTTAAAAAAACAAAATAGACACTTATGATTCTCTAAGTTCCTTTTCATCGAGTAATAATGAAACTATCTATTTGTAATTCAAAGATTGAAAGGATATTGGAAAATGCATAAGTGAAAGTACTTTTACAAGTACTAACAATCATTTTCTTGTTCAAGGTTTTTCTTATTGCAGCGAATCTCGACTGGCGTATAACTTATTGTTTTTCTTCGCATTACAACTTACACCTTTGTCATCTACACTATTTATAACCACCTTGAAATATCTTTGTCTTTAATCTTTATATATTTTATTATTATATTTGGAATGATAATAATTCCACATTACTAAATAAAATGTAATCGTTTTATTTAAATTATAGGCATAAGAAGAAAAACAACACATAATGAAACTAGAGAAGATTTTAGACAATTTGAATTCATTGGAGAAGAATTCGTTTATCAAGATTATTGATAATATTATAGGTAACGGGGCAAAAAACTGGAAAGAAATTGAAAAAATAATCTCTGAATCAGACAAATCGGGACTTAAAAATCTAGATAATGTTGTTATATCAAAAATCTTCGGGCTAATTGAAAATGAGTTCTCTCAACTAATAAAAACTGAATTTGTCAACACATCTTCTCAACTGGACATATTAATAGATATCATAGTGCGCGATGGAAACTGCATAATGAAACAAGACTGGTTTTCAAGGCTATATGAAACTGAAATTAAAACCATTAACAAGAAGATAAAAGAACTGCAGAAAAATATTGAAGACGCAAAATCTGAAATTTCAGAAAGTAAAAAAAGAGATTATAAAATTTATAAATCCTGTGTTCATACTGCCTTCCACAATGACATAGAAAATAACAGAGAAGCCAAAATAACGGATGATGAATTATCAATATTATTAACGCTTTCAAGGCAACTTGGACTTTCACAAGAAGAAGTTAAATTGATTAATTATTTGATTTTACCTGCAAAAAAAGCTGAAATTGACAATGTAATAAATGAATTGA
>JAHDFW010000038.1:16118-24640 GCA_020627945.1 Cytophagales bacterium | reverse complement strand
GCGGTTTATTTATTTGTACGGGGTTATGACGATTTTAAAATTCGAAAGGTTGCCTAACCTACAAATCTTTTTTTTATTTCTCCCCATCAAAATCAAGTTATAAAAATGAAAACCTGCTTCTTTTCCGTATCACTTTCTTTATTCAAAAAATAACACGCTAAATAAAGAAGCAGGCTTTTTGTGCTATTTTAACATGAGTTCGGGATAAGAATGCAGTCAGAGTTCTTATCCCGAACTCACGTTATTTTATTAGTTTACTGAAATTTGACGTGTTAGATCTCCTTTATCTGTATTAATATAAATAAAGTATAAACCTGACGGGAAATCAGAACTATTAATGCTGTATTCGGAAAACCCTTCAACCTCGTAGGTAGATACGATTGATCCTAAGTTATTATACACAGTTATCGATTTTAATAAGGTTTCTCCTGATTTAATATGAATGTATTCAGATGCTGGATTTGGATAAACAGCCAATTGTACATCTACTGGCTCAACTAAACCAACTGGAGTACACTCCCCTGATACATTAATAGTTACTTCAGAAGAAGCAGAACAACCTTGAGCATTCGTTGCAGTAAGCGTATAAGTCGTGCTTTCCTTAGGTAAAACAGTAATATCTGATTGTGTAGCATCATATTGTGTCATTCCTACTGTCGGAAACCAAGAGTATGTTAAATCTGGCTTTGCAGGTCCCCCTATAATGGCAACTGGCACGGAACATTCATTAGTTTCTTGATCCAATTCTAATACTAGGTTTTGATCCGTTCCTGTTTCAGGTGGTAAAGGAGCTGTATTAACGATAACTTTAATAGAATCGTGTGCTATTCCGTTAACAGAATATACGTATTTGGTGGTAGTAGAAGGTGTTACGGAAATAGAATTGGAGGTTGAGGATGCCATATCATCCCATTGTACAGTATAAGAACCACTCCCCCCTCCTGGCACTCCGTCCAATTGTACAGTTTCTCCGGCACATATTTCTAACGAATCTCCTTGTAATATCATTGCAGAAACTGATCCTCCAATCACCGTTACATTGAATAACTGAGAAGGGTCTGGACAAGCATTTCCATAAACTGTAGCAACGTTATATACGTACGATTGATCCGAAATTAAATAAAACAAGCTATCACCATCACGGTTTAAATCTATGGTGTCGAATGCTATTGAAAGAATAGTGTCCGCATAAATAGCAACTGTATCAATTACAGCTCCAAGAGAGTCATAGATGGTATCAACACCAATTGAATCACCACATCCAAAACAAAACGTGGTGTCTGAATTAATTTGATAAAATTCGTCTAGCGGATCTAAGTCTACATACGAGTTATTAGGCCCTTCCAATATAAGTAAAAGAGTATCTCCTGCAATTACCGTGGTGTCTTCAATAACAGTAGCCACATTTGCCCCAGTTTGAATAGTATAAGCGGGTTCGAATGTTAAGCCTTTCACATCAACACCATAGTAAGTAATATATTGTTGACTAAAATCTGGCTCATCATCTCTCACGAATGAACCAGGACTATAATCCATGTTCCATGTCATATGAAGAATATTATCACTCCCAACTCTATGCGCAACAGTTGGAAATATATCTTCTTCAATTCCAGAGCCACCAGTACCATCGTTCCAACCAGCAAGATCTGAAGCTATATTGATTTCTCTGTTCCAAGTTTTTCCACCATCGTTTGACCAAGTCATGTAAATATCTCTGTAAGGTACTGCCAAAGGATCGGTAAGTTCCGTAGCTCTAGCCACGGTACCCTCAACATCAGCAGAATATGTTACATATAAGTTACCACCAGCATCAACGGAAGCACTTGGCATTGACGTTTGACCTATAAAATATCCCGTACCTCCATTATCTACTCCTCCTGCTCCACCTTGCGACATACCATCAAACGGATCCCACGCGGTATCGGTGGAATATATTGGGTTAGAATGTGGAGTAAAAGCACCATTAAAAGTACCGTAATCTACTAAATGTGCTATAACAGAAGGTTCACACATATCTGGAATTCCATCTGTCCAATACCACAGACCACTGTTTCCAAAAACTCGAATTCCTCCCCATAGTCCATCGGACTCAATGGCACTCATTACAGTACCAGTGAAACAATGCACATTACCATTATCATCAATTACTACCGCATGCGACCCATCCGAAGTGATTTTACCGTCAGCATCGGCAAAAGCGCCTTCTTCATCTACTACATTTGGATCCCAATCTCTTATTATCGTGTAATCCCAATTAAGTCCTTTGTCCCTGGATTTCCACATAACCCAAGGTTCATCTAATCCGCCTGCAACAATTGCCACTACATCACGATTAGCTGCAATTGCATACTCATCTCCTCTCCCTTCTCTAAAACCTATTTCATTATCAGATCCAGTCAACCCTGGTAAAACGAGATTTTGAATGTCCCAGGAGCTCCCTTTATCTGAGGAACGATAATATAGAAAAGGTCTAATAACATCTGTATACGGCTGACAAGAAAGATTTTCGGTAATATCTTCCGCAACTTGAGTTGCAATAGCATGTACGTATTTAGTTCCCTGCCCTACAGCTCTAGGCCAAACTCCTTCTGACCCAATATCGCAGTGATCATTATCAACCTGCATTATATTTACAGGACTCCATTGTGCGGAATCTCTAAAACCTCTCGAGATGGTCTTCAACCCTCCCGAATGTGCCATGATTAATTCTGGGCTTACCTCGATAGAATCTTTATTAAAAAATATTTTTTCTTTAGGAAAATTAATGATTTCAGGCCAGCCTGAATACTCACTGGTACAACCGTTATTCACTCGACAGGCTCCTTCTGATCCATGCTGCCAAACACCGTTACTAAAATGGTTATAACCAGCACCTCTTTCAAAAGATGGTTGAGTTAGAGCTGTAATTGATTGAGTCCAAGTAATTGATACTGATTGATCATCCTCGTTATAAACAACCCTATTAACTCCTGCTACATTACTTGGCAAATCATAATAAGTTGCTCCAACTTGTTGTCCCCATGGACTTTGGGCGTTCAATCCCAAAAAGGCCGCTCCAAACACCGCAACCGACAGTAATATTTTTTTCATATTTAAAAATTTTATTTAGGTAATCCACATTTGTTAGGAGCTTATCTCCTAAATGCGGCTAATCGGGCTGCGTATTTCTAAAACGACCGTAAAAAACGAAAGGTTGCCCAAACACCTAAATAAAACATCTAACTACTCGATAGTTTTTATTGCTCTTAACATTTCTCTCTTGCCTGGCGGACCTTGGATTCTTTGCACTTCTAACCCCGCAGATTGCATAGTTCTCCTTACTTTACCTTGAGCACAATACGTTACTAAAACACCTCCATTGTTCATTAAAGAATTTATTTTTTCAAAATTCTCCAAACACCAAATTTCTTCCTGCTTGTTAGGAGCAAATGCATCGAAAAACACAACATCAAAATCTCTTCTTGTAAAATCTAAGTTTTCCAAGGTTGTTTCATGTTTGGCAATAGAAACATTCGGAGAAAGTTCAAATTTTTGATTCCATTCAGCTTTATGAAGTTTAGTGCTAAGCGACTTAAAATCAGCTTTACTACTTATTTCACCGTAATTATAATTATCCATAAGTTCTATCTTCAATGGATAAGGTTCTAGCGTATCAATATTAAGTTGTTTATCAAATTCTTCTGCCCAGTAAGTGGCCAACAAAATATTCATTCCAGTCCCCATACCCACTTCCAAAACTCTAATAGATTGTGCATCCTTATTATTTTGAAGCCAATAATCTAACCCGCTTTTTATATACACGTGATCAGACTCTTGTAAAGCGCCGTGTACCGAATGGTAGTGCTCGTTTAGATGAGATAAAAATAAAGTATCACTACCATCACGGGTTTTTACTATTTTTGCACTTTCTTCCATAATGACAAGGTTATTAATTAATAGATAAACAATGGCAAGGGTTAAAATAAATCTTCCCGAAAACTTCGAGTTTTCTACAAAGATAGAAATTAGAATTGGAGATGTGAATTACGGTGGACATGTAGGGAATGATGCTATCCTGTCATTGATGCATACCGCTCGTTTAAAATACCTTGATCATCATGGATATTCGGAATTGAATATTGAGGGAGTAAGCATGATTATGGCCGACAGTGCCATACAATATAAGGGAGAATCATTTTTTGGAGATACAATTACCATATTTATAAAGGCGGTTGAATTCAACAAATATGGATTTGACCTAATTTACAAACTTATCAATCAGGATCAAAAAGATATTGCTTTCGCAAAAACTGGAATGCTTTGCTTCGATTATGAAAAAAGAAGCTTATGCAGTTTACCAGAAAAATTAAAATCTGTACTTATCTAATCACACTATCAAGTGTATTAAAATGGCTGAATCAAAAAAAGATATAAGAGGAATTAAACAGGACGACTTAATCACGTTCTTCGAAGAGATTGGGGAAAAGAAATTTAGAGCCAAACAGGTTTATGAATGGCTCTGGGCAAAGGGAGCTAATTCTTTTGAAGAAATGACCAACCTATCTCAAAAAACGCGTGAGATACTTTCGGAGCATTTTTGTTTCAATGACATCTCTGTTGACGAACAACAGTTTAGTAGTGATCGAACTATTAAAACAAGATTCAAAATGCACGATGGAGAATTGATTGAAGGTGTGCTCATTCCTACTTCTTCTAGAATTACGGCTTGCGTATCTTCTCAATCGGGATGTTCACTTTCTTGTAAATTTTGTGCCACTGGCTATATGGATTTAAAACGTAACCTTACAGCTGGAGAAATTTACAGCCAAGTGGTTGCAATTAAGGAGCAAGCGGACGAACATTATGGCCAGAACCTTTCAAATATTGTATATATGGGAATGGGTGAACCGCTTCTTAATTATAAAAATGTCCTAGAATCTATTCGTCATATTACTTCACCTCAAGGACTAGGAATGTCTCCTAAGCGAATCACTGTTTCTACCGCTGGTATAGCAAAAATGATTAAAAAATTGGGGGACGATGACGTTAAGTTCAATTTAGCTCTCAGTCTTCATGCTGCTAATGATGAAAAACGAAGCAAAATGATGCCAATCAATGATTCAAATTCGTTGGAAGTCTTGACTGAAGCTCTGCAATATTTTTATGATAAAACTGGAACAAGAATAACCTTAGAATATATTGTGTTTGATAATTTCAATGACAATATTGAAGATGCTGAAGAGCTATACCAATTTGCAAAACGTGTTCCTACTAAGGTAAATATTATTGAATACAACCCTATTGAGTTCAATGACCTAATGAATGCACGAAAAGATAAATTCGAAGCGTTCGTGAATCATTTAGATTCAAAAAATCTAATTGTTAACGTTCGTCGCAGTCGTGGTAAGGACATTGATGCTGCTTGTGGCCAGCTAACCGTAAAAAAAGAAGCTTAGAATACTAATACAACGCGTGGTCAGGAGCGTGATTGTACTTTAATTCTTGTAGAATTTGAGATTTCGCTCGAATTGTAAAAGTGATACTTTTACTTGGTCCTGCTGGAATCCAGTTAAATAACATTTCCCAGCAATGCAAGTTACGCACCATTCCAATGGAGGTCGCAGCTAAAGCATTTGTTTGAATATTATACGTTGTATTAAATGTAGCTTTCCAATTGTCTGACAAACTAAAATCACCACTCGCTGTAATAGCCTGACGTTTGGTTGCATCTCGTAGACCAGGTTTATTCCACAGCAGGTTGTAAGAAACTCTCATATTCCAAGGAATACTAAAATCAAGGAACTGGTCAGGGTTAGCAAAAATATAGTCGTATTCGGCTTGCTCCAATGGAGTCAACTCGTCATTTACTTCTTGCTTCTTATTTCTAACCTTAGGGTTTAAACTAGTACTCACAGTGAAGTTAACATTAGTAGTTCTTAACTTCTGCAAGAGTCCTTTACCTTCTCCATATAGTTGATCATATTCAAACTGAAACCCTTTGTCGGTTGAATCTGTACGATAAAAGCTATGGTTAGAGTTGAAATTAAAGGTAATCCCTTTAAATGTAGTATTTGCTCTTACCCAAACTGGAGCAGCCTTAAGTGAGTCCTTGGTAAAGTTGTAATTCGAACCTAGATTAATATTCATCAACTTGAAAGGCTTAGATATGATCAAGGAATCTTTACCCGCTGCATCTTGTAAAGGATTTCCATCTTCATCTTTAATGTACTTTTTGGTTTTAATTTCAATACTGTTGGCAATGGACCAAGTAACAATATTCTGTAAACCTTGGGATGGAGCTCCAAACTTAAAGCTATTATATCTGGAAAGATCCAATTCATTTCCATTCGTATCGATTACCGAAGTTTGATAATAGCCAAAACGATCACTTCCATAATCCGGTACAAACCTATATCCTACTTCTGGACGGATTAGATTCCGTATTTGAGGAATTTTCTTCCCTTCAATAGCCAAGAAACTATATAACACCGTATTAAGATTGACTCCCATATCATATTGTCTCAACCTGTTAAAACCTCGTATTGTCTCAACATCTAAAGAATCTCCATTCCAATTATAATTCAAACTACGATCGTAATATGTTTCTGTATACCTAATATTAGGAGTAACAGAGAAGTATTTGGCCATCTTAAAACTATTTTGAATCATAGTGTTATGTTGATATCCGAACCTTCCGTTTTCTAGTACGATTCTAGGTAAACCACCGAACGTAAATTTGATCGTGTCTCCATAATTATCTTCACCAGAGATCTCGGACACACCCGCTATACTGTTCCCATAATCCGCGGTTCGAATATTGGTAAAAGAGTTCTTAAACACCCCTGAATAGTTAAAAGAAAAGTTTTTCACATATTCCGAACCAAAACCACGATAGTTTTTAAATGGTTGTTGACGGCGCATATTCAGGTTAACGTCTGGTAAATTGAAGGTCATTTTACCTTTATCATCTTGTTTTTGATTTAAGTTAACTCCCATGCTAAATGGAGATTTTCCGAAGCTTTTAGAATAGCGAATATTGGAGTTAAAATTACTTCGAATAACACGGTTTACATTGATAGAATTCTGTCTATTGTAATTAGGTGACATGATTTCTACATTGGCACTAAAACTACTATTATTCTTAACAGACTCGCTATGATTCCATTTTAACATGTACCCCTTACCTTCGAAGAAGTTACCTGTATATTGCTTCTCCCTATCATAACCATCGTAAATATCACTTAAACCAAATGCAAATCGCCCTTTAAATTTGTATCTAGCCACATAATTGCTCGACAATTCTGCTCTCCATGCTCCATTCGAAAAATAATCTCCAACGAATTTAGCTCCAACATAATCATTAATAGCCCAATAATATCCACCATTGGTTAGCCCTACGCCTTTACTCCCTCCCGTTCTTGGTGAAGGCATTACGATACCAGAAGCCTTTTCCTTTGGCATTGGAAATAATCCAAAAATAAAACCTAACGGTGTAGGTATTTCACTCAGCACAATATGGAATGGTCCACTTACGACCACTTTATCTGGTACCATTTTCATTTTTTTAGATCGAACATAAAAATGGGGGTGCTCCAAATTACATGTAGTATATTTTGCATCCTTGATGTATAATTCTCCTTCCTTATTTTTCATAACTGTATCCCCATGGATATAGCTTTCCCCTTCTTGAGTTCTTACACCAGTAATAATAGCCTTTTCGGATTCAAAGTTATATTTAAGTCCATCTGCATCGACTATGTCCTCCCCTTGTTCGAAATGAGGTAATCCCACATCATTACCTAAAGAATCCTTAGTACCTTCGGCAACTAATAAGTTTTTGGTCCAATCAATTTTTATATACGCCGCTTCAAGGATAATTTTCTTACCTCCATCAGGTTTATCTTTATAATCGACATGGGCATTTCCATAAATATGAATAATTTGATTAATTACATCCACCTTAATAGAGTCTTTGGCAGTATAATTGATAACAGATTGTATAGCTCCGTCTCTGGTAATGGGTACCGAGGCTGAAATTGAATCCTTTTTAGGAGATGAATTTGCAGAATCAGAAGGATTTGCAATGAATTGCGTTGAATCAACAGGAAAAGTAGAGGATGTATCTTGACCCTGTCCTTTAAGCGAAATAAAGGCCATGACAAACATCATACAAAATGTTATCTTCAAAATGTCTTTTAACTGTTTCAGTTTAACGTTTTTTTTTGTTTTTTTGTGCAAATTTATCTCATTAGAACTTTTATTAAACGAAAAAGATGAGAAAGATTGTAATAGCATCTATTTTTATTTTCTGTTTTATGGCTGGTTCTTTCACCAGTTCAGACAAAAAACGTGCCTCTGTTGAAACTATCGTGATCGATGCAGGACATGGCGGGAGCGATCCTGGCTGCAATGGGAAATTCTCAAAGGAATCTAAAGTTGCACTTGCGGTAGCATTGGAACTCGGTAGAATCATTGAGGAAAACCTTCCTGACGTGAAAGTAATTTATACCAGAGACAAGGATCAGTTCGTTAAATTAAACGAG
>JAHDFW010000038.1:0-16018 GCA_020627945.1 Cytophagales bacterium | reverse complement strand
GCTTTTAAAAATAATAGTATTAATTTGGCTACCAGAATTGAGGATCAGTTTAAGAACCGTGTAAACCGCCATAGTAGAGGAGTAAAACAAAAAGGGCTATGGGTGCTTTGGAAATCATACATGCCAAGTGTATTAGTGGAATTAGGATTTCTTACTAATGCTAAGGAAGAAAAGTTTCTAAACAATAAAGTAAATCAAACCTATATGGCTTCTGGTATTTTTAGAGCTATTAGGGACTATAAAAATGAAATAGAGGCTCAAAACGAGTAGATTTTTTCGTACCTTGTTTTGACGAAACGCAATAACTGGAATGTCTAAGGAAATCAAAGTAGGAATATTGGGATTAGTAGCCGCAGTGATAATATACTTCGGCTTTAATTATTTAAAGGGAAATGCCATGTTCTCTACGGTAAATACGTATTACATGGTTTATAAGGATATTGGTGGACTTACCGTATCTAACCCAGTTGTTGTAAATGGACTTAATGTCGGTAAAGTACGGAACCTTGAACTTCTACAGGATGGAAAAGAAAACAACATCTTAGTTACCATTAATGTAGAAGATAAAATCGAAATTGGAGATGGTACTACTGCTATTCTAAAATCCAGTGATCTTCTTGGAGGAAAAATGATTCTTCTCAAATTAGGACCTAACAATGAAGTGTACCCTTCTGGTGATACACTTCGTTCGTCTACGGAAAAAAGTATAACAGAGGAACTGCAGGAAAGAGCAACCCCTGTTTTAGCAAATGTTGATACAACTATTAGTAAGTTGAGAGGATTTATAGATGCCGATGATAAAGCTAGTTTCAAAAACATAATCAAAAACATGGAAACTACTTCTATCTTGGTGAAAAGAATGACCAATGAAAGTCGTCAGAATGCAAATTTACTTACTGGAAATTTAATTGAACTTTCTGCGCAACTAAGAGATACTGAAAAACGTCTTGGTCCATTAATTGAGAAAATGAGCAACTTTGGGGACTCTTTAAACACTTTGGACTTTGATAATACTTTAAGGATGGTTGATAACTCCATCCAAAACCTCGATAGCATTGTTATTAAACTGAACGATGATAAAGGCACGATGGGTAAATTGATAAACGACAAAAAATTGTATGATCAGTTAAACGTTACACTTACTTCTCTCGATTCAGTCTTATTGCACTTTGAGGAAAACCCAAAACATTTCCTTGCGCCATTAGGAAAAGAGCCTAATAAAAAATCACCTTATTGGGATAAATGGCATGGCAAAGACGGTTACAAAACATATAAGAAAACTCACTAAATGGGAATTTCTAAAAAAGAACTTGAATTCAACAAGAATGAGGATGTCAACAAACAACTGATGTCCGAGCTAAAAACTAAACTAGCAAAAATAAAATTAGGTGGGGGCGAAAAACGTATCGCTAAACACAAGTCTAAAGGTAAGATGACCGCTCGTGAGCGTATTGAATACTTGTTGGATAAAAACACTAAATTCCTTGAAGTTGGAGCTTTTGCTGGAGAAGGAATGTACCAAGAATATGGTGGATGTACTTCAGGAGGTGTTGTTACTGGTATAGGTTATATAAAAGGTCGTCAGTGCATGATTGTTGCCAATGATGCTACAGTTAAAGCAGGAGCATGGTTTCCAATAACGGCTAAATGTAACCTTCGTGCGCAGGAAATCGCAATGGAGAATAGATTACCTCTAATTTACCTGGTCGATAGTGCTGGTGTTTTCTTACCTCTACAAAATGAAGTATTCCCTGATAAAGAACATTTTGGACGTTTGTTTAGAAACAACGCCAAGATTTCATCAATGGGGATTCCTCAAATTGCTGCTATCATGGGTAGTTGTGTAGCAGGAGGAGCCTACCTACCTATAATGTCGGATGAGGCGTTAATAGTTGAAGGAACTGGAAGTGTATTCTTAGCGGGGTCCTATTTGGTGAAATCAGCGATTGGCGAATCTATCGATAATGAAACATTAGGGGGCGCAACAACTCATTGTGAAATCTCCGGAGTAACAGATTATAAATGTAAGGATGACAAAGAGTGTCTCGATACTATCGTAAACCTGGTAGACAAGTTTGGTACTTTTGAAAATGCTGGATTTAATCGTGCGGATTCAAAGCCTCCAAAGGAAAATCCAGATAATCTATATGGTATACTTCCTGAGAATAGAGTTAAAACTTATGATATGCGCGAAATCATAAAGTGCATTGTAGATGACTCTGAATTCGAAGAGTATAAAGAACTGTATGGTCAAACTATTCTATGTGGATATGCACGTGTGGATGGTTGGGCTGTAGGTATAGTGGCAAATCAACGTGAGATTGTAAAAAACAAGAAGGGTGAAATGCAAATGGGCGGAGTAATCTACTCTGATTCTGCAGACAAAGCTGCTCAATTCATTATGAATTGTAACCAGAAAAAAATCCCATTGGTGTTCTTACAAGATGTAACAGGATTCATGGTAGGAAGTAAATCTGAACATGGCGGAATAATAAAAGACGGTGCAAAAATGGTAAATGCCATGTCTAACTCTACCGTTCCTAAATTTACATTCGTACTTGGAAACTCCTATGGTGCTGGTAATTATGCAATGTGCGGTAAAGCATACGATCCTAGATTGATCTATGCTTGGCCTTCATCTCAATTAGCAGTAATGAGTGGTGCTGCTGCAGCCAATACCCTACTTCAAATAAAAGTAGCTGGTCTCAAAAAACAAGGAAAAGAAATTTCCGAAAAAGAAGAGAAAGCATATTTAAAAGAAATAACAGACAAGTATAATAGTGAGTTATCACCATACTACGCTGCTTCAAGGCTTTGGGTAGATGGTGTCATTGCTCCTACAGAAACTAGAGAAATCATTTCTATGGGAATAGAAGCGGCCAATAATGCTCCTGTTGAGAAATTTAATGTTGGTGTAATTCAATGTTAGTAACCCAATTTTTAACTAAAATAGGCAACTTTTCTTCTTTACGAATCGTTTAAGTTGAACAGCTATTTATGTCTAAAGCAAATTTATCCAATACCGAACTAAAAGCTCTTGTGTCTCTTTTGGAGGATGACGATCCAAAAGTTCAGCACATGATCTGGAACAAAATAGAGTCTCTTGGGGAATCTGTAATTCCGTTTTTGGAGGATCAGTGGGATGATACAAAAGATGCAGATTTGCAAACCAAAATTGAACAAATCATTCATGATGTTCAATTTAATAGTCTAAAGAAGCAACTTACACTTTGGAAATTTAATGGTGGTGAGGATTTGCTCACAGGAATGTACCTATGTGGAAAATATCATTTTCCAGATATGGAATTGATAGGGCTTGAACAACAAATCAAACAACTTTCTTTGGAAGCAGCAAAGTTGTTTCATTCCAACTTACATCCATACGATCAAATTCGAGCACTTAATCGCTTTTTCTTTACGGTAAATCAGTTTAGACCTAATAGAAAGAATTTTCATAGCCCCTCCAATTCATTTTTGAATGTAGTTCTCGAATCTAGAAAGGGCAACCCCTTAACACTTAGTGTGATCTACCTGTTGGTTGCCAATATTTTAGGTATTCCATTGAGTGGAGTTAACTTTCCGAACCTCTTTATTCTTACGTTTAAAGATGCTTCGAAACAATTCTATATCAATGTATACAACAGTGGATTAATTTTCACAAGATCTGATGTGGATGATTACCTAAAACAAGCAAAGTTGCAGCACCGTGATCATTACTTCCAACCTTGTAGCAATATCGAGATAGTAATCCGTAATATTCGTAATTTAATAGGTTGCTATGAGCAGTTAAATGAGACTGAAAAGATTTCCGAAATGCAGGAGTTATTAAGCATTCTACAAGATGATGATCTTTATGACACAGAATAGATCTATAATTCTAAACAGACCATATATTACGCTAATTACTGTCTTTACCTTTTTCTCTTTTATTCAATACAACCTTCAAGCGCAAGATTTAATACATGCTCCAGGTGTTAAACCGAAAGCTGGAATTTATCTTTCATTTGATGAGTTACGTTCAAACACTCCTTCTATAACGGAGCATCAATATTGGCTTGAAAACGATGATAGTAAAAGTTATCCGAGAATTAAAGTTAAGTTAGATATTAAAAGAAGTGAACGTTTAAGTTCTAAGGAAAAACGAAAAGTTAATCGCTTTTATGCCTTATCGGATGGTGAATCTATATTCATCAATGAAGATAACAGAAAAGCTACCTTCTCTAAAGTTGAAATTTTTGGCAATTACTGTATCTTTCACGCATACGAAGAAGAATTAAGCTTGCAAGGTCCTGGTGACTTAACTTCATATTCAATAGATGGAAACATTGTTGAAAAAGTATTAAACATGAGTACTGGAGAAGCTGAACCCTTAAGTCGAGGATGGATGCGTCACTTGTTAAAAGAGTTTCCTGATTTAAGTACAAAATTCGAACAAGATAAAAAAGAAAAAGGAGCTCTTAGAAAGTACGTTCAACTACTAAATCAACGGATTGAGACTAATAATCCTAAATTATATTTTTCGTTGTTTGTTTATCAAATAACGAAAAATAACATATGTAATCCCACATATATTTTAGTTAATAATGGGCCTAGCAAAGTACTAATAAATAATGACTACATTAAAATTGACTCCATTCCATATGAGCCCAAAGTTTGCAACGTAAAAATCGGCGACCAGTTAATAAAGGTTTATCCAGAAGTTCATGGATCAAATATTTTAAAAGTTATGAGACCTGTTAAAACAGACGATTCTAACCTTATCATAAAAGAAGTTAGCTTTCATACTTTAAAATATGATTTGATAACGATCAATGCGTGGCGAAAAAAAATGGGACAACATCAATAATTTAAGATCCACATCTTAGATCCAAAAGGAATTAAATATGAACAAAATAGAAGAAACAAGAGCAAAAGAACTAATTGCCAGTTCAAAATTAGATTGGGGGTTACACAACGATGGAATTGAGAAAGAATTTGTTTTTAAGAACTTTATCGAGGCTTTCGGCTTTATGAGTAAAATTGCAATTCTTGCTGAAAAAGCAAATCATCACCCAGAATGGTTTAACGTATATAATAAAGTGCAAATTAGACTTAGTACACATGATGCAGGCGGGCTCACTCAAAAAGACTTTGACCTTGCTTTAGCAATAGAAGCTCTCTAAATCATGGCTAACGAACAAGAAAAGGTAAAACTTAGCAAATTTCTAAGTTTAGTACTCCGACACAAACCTGAAACCATAGGTTTAAAACTAACCCATGAAGGCTGGGCAAATACCTCCGAGTTGATTGAAAAAATGAGTGCACAAGGAACCAAAATTAATTTGGAAACCCTTAAGAACATTGTAGAAACCAATAACAAAAAACGTTTCATTTTCAATAGTGACCAAAGCTTGATAAGAGCTAACCAAGGACATTCTATTCAGATTGATTTAGGACTTCAACCTCAGCAACCACCGTCGATCCTGTACCATGGAACAGCAACACGGTTTCTTGACAGTATTATGAAAACTGGAATAGAAAAACGTGACCGACACCATGTTCATTTAAGTGCTGATATTGATACTGCTAAAGATGTAGGACAACGGCATGGTAAACCTGTGATACTTGAAGTAAACGCTGCCGCTATGTACGATGACGGAATTCATTTTTATATATCGGACAATAACGTTTGGCTAGTGGATCATGTTGCTCCAAATTACTTGAGAGTAGCAACTAGCTAAACCATTTGAACCCACACCCTACTAATTAAAAAATTATTACTGGTTGATATCCTGTTTTCACTTTCAAACGCACCTCAATGAAAGTTTAAAAATCAACCTTCTTTTCAATTAAAGGTATTTCTTAAAAATATCACAATTCCAATTTTGAATTGTAACTAACCATCACTAATTTAATTAGATAAACTATATAACTATACTATTTAAATTATGAAAAAATTGTACAACAGAAATCCTTTGGGGAAAAGCCTCATAAGGTCAACAGCGCTGCTGATTGGAGTCTTTGCTATGAGTTTCGCATCCTTTGGCCAAGGGAACAGCGGAAATGGTGGAAACGGTGGAAATGGAGGAAATGGAAACGGAAATAATGGTGGTTCCAGCAACGACCTCGTAAGAATTTTCAATGGCTCTGGAAGCGAAGTTGGAATTATGGTAGACGGTAAAGTAAAACGTACCAACCGCGACGATGATGCTTATCTTTCAACAACTTCTCCTATTACTGTAGATAAATATGTATCAGGTAATAGCAATGAGGTTATTGCGTTTACTGAAAATCGACCTGTTCAGTTAGTTACCAATGTAAATTGGACTAGTGGTTTGGATACCGTTGATGTTACGTTTGACCCAGAAAACGTTATTGATGTAACTATTTGGGTTGTATATGCTCCTAATGGAGATTTTGCAGCACAAGAGGCAAAAATCTTAAATGACATGCTTACCACCACCAACTATTTTGAAGCAGAACGCTTAGGAGTTGAATTTGGTAATGTAACAATAGTTGATGCAACCAATGACCCAGATGCAGCAACCTATTATGATTTCACATGTTCGTTGAGAAACGGGATTCAAGCAGATATTGGAGAAACTCCAGGCCAAATCAATGTATATTATACTCGAACAGTTGACGGCGGTTCTGCAAGAGGTCAGGCTTGTTCAATTGGAAGTGATTTTGTAGCTATGGCTGCGTTTACTGGCAACGAGCTACTTTCTCATGAATTTGGTCATGATTTCAATTTAGTTCACCCAGATAATATTACTCAGTATTTTGATAGAACTAATATTATGCATAGTGCTAGTAATACCCGTCAGTGGCTTACGGAAGGACAAACATTTCGTGCTACTTTCCAAAGTGGATCTGCTTTAAATTTTCTATACAACGTAAGACCTGGAATTCCTTTCAGGAACTGTGGAGGTACTTCTACAAACCGTACCAGTAGTTGTCCCGAAATCCAGCGAAGATTATGGTCTGATGGAACATTCCCATCTAACTAAATCAAAAACCAAATAAATTGTATAAGAACGATAGAATTTAAAATCATGAAAAAATTAAAATATATATTAACTATAATGGTGGCTTTAGCAGCCACTACCCTGTTTGCTCAGGACCACGACCATAATAATCTGGATTCATGGCTAATGAACGACTGTGGATCTGGAGATGCTTCAGCAGAAGAAAAAATTGCCTCTTATGACATCGAAAAAATTGAATCTCAACTTGAGTTCGCCTTGCAGAATGGACCACGAAAAGATTTAATCGTAGAATTAAGACAACATGCAGGTGAAAACTATGACCGCAACATGAATGCGATTAATTCTGGCAAAGTAAAATTCATGTCTGAACGCCAAATTGAATCCGTAAAGTCTGTTTCTAAAGAAGATTTTGTGGATAGAGAGGAAAACAGCTTTGTAACTCGTTACAAAGATCAAGCTCGTATCGGACTGGAATTAATTGATAAGTCAAAGACCAACGGTGGAGTTACTATGAGTACTAGCCCAAATCCAGCTAATGCTTATGTGAATTTCAGTTTCATATTACCTGAAACGGCAAATTACACGGTAGAACTATACTCCGCTTCCGGTAAGTTAATTGGCCAAATCAACGAAGGTTCCGCTACTAAGAACAAACCTGTCAATTTCAACTATAATACAGCATCACTTCCTAATGGAGTTTACTTGTATAAAGTTGTTACGAACGCAGATGTTTACGTTGAGAAGTTTGTGATCAAACGATAATAACTTAACCTTAACAGATCAACCGCTTACAAACTCTTAGAAGTCCTGACATTCGTTGTCAGGGCTTTTTTTTATGTTCAAGTCTTACTCTTAGAAATTGGTCTATAAACCAACATCCTCCCTTTTATCATGTGATTTGGATTGAACTTACCAAGTGCTACTTTACGACCTTTAGGTCCATTTTGCTCCGCTACTTTATAGGAACCGTCTTCATACACTTTGACAATTATAACAGTATGCTTCTTCATCGTACTGAAATGTGTAGTCCCCTTAGCATCCACAAATTTGGTTTTCACATTATAAAACTGCACAATATCACCAGGTAAAACAGGTTCCTCCTTATGGTTAATTTTCTTCCCATATACGTAAAGTTGAGGATGTTGTGCATCAGCATATTTTAACGCCTGTGCAGCCAAATCCCAACATTCACCACGACCGATCCTTTTTTTAAGTTTCGATTTGGTATACTCCAGAATCTTCTGATTGACTTTTGGCAATTCATTGTTCTGAGCTAAAACTAGCTGTAAAGTAGCCAACAATGTGATAAATAAAAATGCGCGCTTTCCCATAATTTTTCAACGAGATTAGCGCGCAATTATTGTCATCAAAGCAACATTGACAACGTATTCTTAAGCCGTCCTATAGCACCTTAAGTTTTAGCTTCTTTTGCATGTCCTTGATCTTGGCTTTTAGCTTCTTATCAGTTTGGATTAGGTTTTCAACCGTTCGTACGGAATGAATCACAGTACTATGGTCTTTTCCTCCAAAGTAATCTCCAATAGTAGCCAATGAATGTGTAGTATACAATTTAGAAAAGTACATCGCTACCTGACGTGGTTGTACTATCTCTTGTTTACGGGTTTTTGATTTTAGTAAGGCTACATCAATATTGTAATAATTAGCAACATACTTTTGGATATAGTCTATACTTACCTCTCCATCTACCTCATGAACAATGTTCTGAATACACTTCTTAGCCAACTCTAGGTCAATCTCTTTTCTTAATAAGGTAGACTGTGCTATTAATGAAACCAAAACTCCCTCTAACTCACGAATATTGGTATCTACACTGTATGCCAAATACTCAACTACCTCTTGAGGCACTTCAATTCCATCGTCATGAAGTTTATTGAGAATAATAGCCATACGGGTTTCGAAATCTGGCTGAAGTAAATCTGCCGCCAATCCCCATTTAAATCTTGAAAGTAATCTTTCGTCCAACCCTTTAAGTTCAATTGGAGGACAATCACTTGTCATTATTATTTGCTTACCAGTTTGGTGCAGGTGGTTAAAAATATTAAAGAAAATCTCCTGAGTTTTCTCCTTTCCACCAAAAAACTGAATATCATCTATTATTAATACATCCAGACTTGCATAGTAATTACTAAAATCCTGAATGCTATTGGTTCTTACCGCATCATAAAATTCATTACCGAATTTTTCTGAAGTTGCGTAAAGCACTTTTTTCTCCGGGTACTTTTTTAAAATTTCATTTCCGATCGCTTGAGCCAAGTGCGTTTTACCTAAACCTGTTCCTCCAAAAATTGTAAGAGGATTGAAACTTGTAGTTCCGGGGTTTTGTGCTACTGCTAAACCAGCTGATCTAGGTAATCTATTGTAGTCACCTTCTATGTAACTATCAAAAGAATACTTCGGATTAAGGTTAGGATTATGTATAACCTCCTTAACCTCATTTTGTTGAACTTTTGGAGCACTAGTACTCTTTCTGTTTTCCTTTCCAGGAATCTTAACTGTCAATGGCTGATTACGTAGGTCTCCCTTATCAACAATTATGGAATATTCTAGGCGACCTGCCCCTCCCAACTCGTTAAAAACCGCTTTTTTCAACAATCCCACATAGTGTTCTTCAAGCCATTCGTAAAAAAACTGTGTTGGCACCTGTATAGTAAGTGTACTTCCTTGTAAAGAAAGCGGAACAATCGGTTCAAACCAAGTGCGGTAGCTCTGCTCATGAACCTCTGCTTTTATGGTTAAAAGACAGTTATTCCATACAGAAACGCAGTTTTTGGTCATTACAGTCATTCTTTAAAGATTGTTAATTACTAATTATGCCCTGGTTAATTTCGAATCAGGAAGACAAAATTGAAGAAAAAAAAAACAACAAAAAAAGGAAACTAAGAATAAACTTATTCACGTGGTTTTCCACGAGTTTTCCACAATGTTTATGGTCGCAGACTGCCAATCCTTCGGTTGATGTTGATAACTAAAATCTACATCAATTCTTCCCAGGTTTATTCCGGCCCATCCAACCTGATTAATTAAAACTTTGCGTCCATCTGGAGCCGTTTCTGTTAAAGGCTTAGAAAGAAATGTATGAGTGTGCCCACCAATGATTAGATTGATACCTTCTACGTTTCTAGCTAACAGAATATCGCACATTTTTGAAGGGTTTTCTTTATAGGTCAGGCCTAGGTGAGAAAGACAGATTACGTAATCACATTTTTCCTCTCCTCTTAATTGTTTCACGGTCTCCTGCGCCTTTCCTATCGGATCTAGCCAAACCGTATCTCCATAATTCTTTTCAGAAATCAAACCGTTCATTTCTATGTTTGTTCCGAACACCCCAATTCTAATTCCACCTTTTACAAAAACTTTGTAAGGAAGAAACTTTCCTGCTAATTCCGTTTTAGTGAAATCGTAGTTACAGGTAAGAAACGGAAATTGGGCATGTGGTAATGCTTTTGCTAACCCATCCAGACCATTGTCGAAATCGTGATTCCCAAGGGTAGCTGCATCATACCCCATTTCACTCATTAATTTAAATTCGAGTTCACCTCCAAAAAAATTGAAATAGGGTGTTCCTTGAAAAATGTCACCTGCATCTAAAAGAAGTACGTTTTGCTCCTCTAAACGAATCTTCTTAATTAACGCGGCGCGTTGGGCCATCCCTCCCATTCCTTTGTGCTTACCTTTAGTATAAGGTTCAATCCAAGAATGCATATCATTGGTGTGAAGGATGGTTAGTTTCTTAGATTTAGATTTAGCAAATAGCTCCGTAGAAGTTCCTCCCATAGCCAAAGCACCTAAACCTAATACCGATTTCTTTATAAACTCTCTTCTACTTTCCATTTCTAATTCTTTATTCCATCCTTATTCCACAACAACTACTCGGTCGTCCTTTTCACATGCTATATTTTCCCCTTTCTTGGTCATTTCCTCAATATATTCTAAAATAGCTCCTCTAAAAGTCTTACCTAATTGATAGGTTCCTTCAGACTCCTTAAGAAAATCAAGATGGTCCCCTCCTCCTGCTAAATAGTCGGATACAGACATGGTATAGGATTTATTCACATCAAATGGTTTTCCATCAATCGTAATATTTTTACAGATTCCTCCTTCAATAGTATAGGTGAGTCCCGCAAATTGTGTGTTTTTGTGTTCAACGCTATGCTCAAGCAATTTCTCCACTGTACTGCCTTTTAGAGTTAACACAACCAACTCATTTTCAAAAGGCATTAATTCATATATATTTCCTACCGTAACATTACCCTGTGGTATAGGCGTCCTCAATCCTCCAATTGTGACTAAAGCAAAGTCAATTGGTTTGCCATAATATTCTTCTGACTTAACGAGAATCAAGTCAATAATAAAATTACCTAATGTAGATTGCAGCGGCCCTCTAGTAAGTTCTTTTTCAGAAAAGCCAATTATACGGTTCATTTGAGCATCTAACCTCTCTTTATACGGTTTAATTATTTCCAGAAGTTCAGAATCAGGCTCTGTAACAGTAACTTGATTGGTGGATTTGATCGTTGCATTAACAGGATAGAGAGGTTTCTTGCACCCCACAAAAACCAACAACGCCAATAATACTATTCCAAATTGCCCCCGTTTATAACTCATACTTTACCTAAATAATTATATTTGTACGTATATCTAACAAAAGTAATAAAAAATGGATAACACCAATTTGTTTGAAGATTTTTCACCACTGAACACTTCAGACTGGGTTGAAAAAATAAATAAGGACTTAAAGGGTAAAAAATTCTTTGATGATTTGACGTGGAAATCGGAAGGTAATATCCACGTAAAAGCATTTTATCACGAAAACACTCCCGAAGTTCCTTCTGTTTATTCCAGAAAGGCCTGGCGTTTTGCCGAAGTTATCACGGTAGGAGTTGAAAGTTCTGACACCATTGAAACAGCTAAAATAGCATTGAGTAAAGGAGCAGAGGCATTGCATTTGAAAATAGAAAATGGATCTCAGTTCCAAATTCTAAATCTATTAGAGGAAATCCCTGCCACTATCAATGTATTTTGTGATGTTCAAATTGGGGCAGTAGCACTTGCAGAACAACTTGCACATAATAAAACTCACAGAGCATCCATCATGGTTCATGATATGGATGAGCTTTTGGAGGTTTTGAATCGTCTTAAAGACGACGTTAACAAAGGTATTATCATAGCTCCTGAAAAATCTGAAAACATCGTTAAAGAGTTGGAAGGAATTCTTGAAGACATGGAGTACTTCCTATTGAAAACCGAGGATGATCCAGGTTTTAAGCATAATCTTCATGTATTGAATTATGTTGGAACGAACTATTTCTTTGAGTTAGCGAAACAAAGAGCGATTCGTCTTCTATGGCAGTTGCTTTGTAAAAAACATGATTTCCAAAACGTTGGTAAAATTCGTATCATTTCAGAAACCTTATTAAACGATGTTCCTGAGACTGACGATGATAACAAGTTGTTGAGAGCTACTACGGAAGCTATGTCAGCTGTATTGGGTGGAACTGCATTCTTGTCTATCCCTAACTTCACCTCGGTATTTGGTTCGGAAGATGACCGTAGTGCCCGAATTGCGCGAAACATTTCTACTATATTAAAGGAAGAATCGCATTTTGATAAGGTAATGGACCCAGCAAGTGGTTCGCACTATATAGAATACCTGACCAACGAGATGTGTCGTAAAGTTTGGAAAGAAGTTTTTGAAGAGGACTTACCCGATAAACTTGAAATTCTAGGTGAACCACTAGATAAAATGGAATTCGAAACCGCAGAAAAGATTACTATTAAATCTCATTATTCTGCGGCGGATACCACAAACTTGAATCATTTGGGATTCGGAGCAGGTGTTGCACCATATTTAAGAGGACCTTATTCATCGATGTATGTTTCTCGTCCTTGGACCATTCGACAGTATGCTGGTTTCTCTACTGCTGAAGAGTCAAATGCTTTTTATAGAAGAAACTTGGAAGCAGGTCAAAAGGGGCTTTCAGTTGCATTTGACTTAGCCACACACCGAGGTTACGATTCTGACCATGAACGTGTTGTTGGAGACGTTGGTAAAGCTGGAGTAGCGATTGATTCGGTACTAGACATGAAAGTTCTTTTCGATGGTATTCCACTAGATAAAATGTCTGTTTCTATGACAATGAATGGAGCAGTGTTACCAATCATGGCTTTTTATATAGTAGCCGCCGAAGAGCAAGGTGTTTCTAAAGAATTACTAACTGGAACCATTCAGAATGACATTTTGAAGGAGTTTATGGTTAGAAACACCTATATCTACCCTCCTTCTCCAAGTATGAAAATCATCTCAGACATATTCAGATACACCTCTGAAAATATGCCTAAATTCAATTCTATTTCCATCAGTGGATATCACATGCAAGAAGCTGGTGCAAGTGCAGATATTGAATTAGCGTACACACTGGCCGATGGTCTTGAGTATGTAAGAACTGGGATCGAAGCTGGGATGGAAATAGATGACTTTGCTCCACGTCTTTCCTTCTTTTGGGGAATTGGTATGAATCATTTTATGGAAATTGCTAAAATGAGAGCTGGTAGAATGCTTTGGGCTAAAATCATAAAGCAGTTCAACCCAAAAAACCCAAAGTCTATGGCGTTGAGAACACATAGTCAAACTTCTGGATGGTCCCTTACCGAGCAGGATCCATTTAACAACGTTACGCGTACGTGTGTAGAGGCTATGGCAGCAGCTATGGGACATACGCAATCTCTACATACAAACTCACTAGATGAGGCCGTAGCGTTGCCTACTGATAATTCTGCTCGTATTGCCAGAAACACACAAATTTATCTTCAAAAAGAAACTAACATTTGTAATACTGTTGACCCTTGGGGAGGATCTTATTATGTAGAGTGGCTTACCAATGAAATAGCGAACAAGGCTTGGGCTCATATTGAAGAGATTGAAGAAATGGGTGGAATGTCTAAGGCTACCGAAAACGGTCTTCCAAAAATGAGAATTGAAGAAGCCGCTGCACGGAGACAAGCTCGTATTGATTCAGGCAAAGACATAATCGTAGGAGTAAATAAATTTAGACCAGACCATGAAGAGTCATTAGAGCTTCTAGAAGTTGATAACACTGCTGTAAGAAAATCACAAATCGAAGGGTTACAAAAACTTAAGGAAGAACGTAATGCGGAACTGGTTGCGGAAGCATTGGCAGCTATTACTAATTGTGCAAAATCAGGAGAAGGTAATTTACTTGAGTTAGCAGTTGATGCTGCTCGAAAAAGAGCGACTCTTGGAGAGATTTCGGATGCTTTAGAAACTGTATATGGGAGACATAAGGCCGTAACTAGATCAATTTCTGGTGTATATGCTGGCGAGGCTTCTGGCAATGAGGATTTCGAACAGGCGATTGCCATGGCCAATCAATTCTCAGAAATTGAAGGAAGAAGACCTAGAATCATGATTGCTAAAATGGGTCAAGATGGGCATGATCGAGGTGCCAAAGTGATTGCTACTAGTTTTGCTGATGTTGGTTTCGATGTAGACGTTGGGCCTTTATTCCAAACACCTAAAGAAGCTGCAATACAAGCCGCTGAAAATGATGTTCATTTGGTTGGAGTAAGCAGCCTTGCCGCAGGTCATAAAACACTGGTTCCACAACTTATTAAGGAATTGAAAGATTTGGGACGGGAAGACATTATGGTAATTGTGGGAGGTGTTATTCCTCCAAACGACTATGACTTCCTGTACGAAGCTGGAGTTGCTGGTGTTTTTGGGCCTGGAACTGTAATTGCAAAAGCTGCACAGGAGATTTTATCGAAATTAATGAACTCTTAATCGTAAATCTTTTAGTTGCCTTGAACATGGACAAATATTTGCATAGCTTTAGATATATTAATAAACAAATAAAGTATAAATAAAATGTCAGGAATATTAGATCTTTTAAACAGCGATATGGGCAAAGTCTTGATTAATGGTGCTAGTAAGCAACTTGGTCAGGATGAAAACTCAACGGCTAGTGCGTTAGCATCAGCATTACCATTAATGATTGGAGCAATGAAAAACAACGCTTCAACAGAGACTGGTGCTGCAGGGTTGTTGAGTGCACTTAACAATGACAAACACGACGGAAGTATTTTAGATAATATTGGAAGTATCGTTGGTGGAAGTAACATAGATGATAACGTGATGAGTGATGGTGCTGGAATCCTTAAGCACTTATTTGGTGGGAAAGAGCAAAATGTTGCTGCTGCAGTAAGTAAATCTAATGGAATGGATGCAGGATCTGCTATGAACCTATTGAAAGTAGCAGCACCGTTCATAATGGGGTTCCTAGGTAAACAAACTCGTCAACAAAATGTAAGCAACCAAAATGGAATCGCTGATTTACTAGGAGGACTTCTTGGAGGAGACGGTGGTCAACAGCAACAAAGCATCGTAACATCATTACTTGATGCAGATGGTGACGGAAGTGCTATTGATGATATTGCTTCAATGTTATTAAACTCTGGAGGAAACAAATCTCAAGGAGGAATTGGAGGATTGCTTGGAAACCTTTTCGGGTAAGTAATTAAAAACATAAAGTAAAAAAAACACGGCTAGTAGCCGTGTTTTTTTTTATGTCTCATTCTTTAATAGCGGTTAGACCGTTGTTTCAAAATTATCATCGTCAGGTTTATTACCAAAAGAATCAAGCCATTCGTCCCCTTTTAGGTAACCTTGAACTTCCTCCAACCGTTTCTTCGGAATAACATAGGTATTAGACCATTTGTCGTGCCAACCTCTACAGGGTGTCCCTAAAAACGAAAATGCTTCAAAGGGTACTAACCGAATTATAAATCTTAGCGCAGCTTCTCCAAAAGTAACTCTTTCCGCTTGTTCATTGATAACAACATTCCCCATTATCAATTTTGAAAACGTCCCCCCCATAAATGCTTCCGTTAAGATATAATAAGCTGGCCATACAAGGTAAACTAATCCAAATAAAGCTCCTTCTCCTTCATCATATGGATCTCCACTTAACTCAGATAACGCCCCTACCACAAGAGCCATAAGAAAAAAAAGC
>JAHDFW010000037.1 GCA_020627945.1 Cytophagales bacterium | reverse complement strand
TTTTGTGCATTAACAGATACAAAACAAATTATTATCAGGATTGAGGAAATCAGGGTTTTCATACAATAGCTAACTTTAGTTGCTAGCAAGTTACTAAAAAATATATTATGTACGGAACACTTTGTACCTATGGCTATTACAGTTTTACCAGTGGTAACGAACAACAAATGAATGGCATAAAAAAGCCTCTTACAACGAATGTAAGAGGCTCTATATTTTCTTATGGTAGATTTCTTTATTGCTTAACTACTTTAGCACTTCTAACACCTTCCGTAGTTCTAATAAACAAAACATAAACCCCTCTATCCAAAGTTGAAATATCAAGTTGATTATGGTTAGATGAACGCACCATTTGTCCTTTAATATTTCTAAGCTCCAAGCCTTGAACTGGAATCATAGAATTAACATTGATAAAATCAGTTGTTGGATTCGGGAATACAGCAATTTCAGATTCTATTACCTCATTGATATTTGTGGTTGAATCGCAATCCTTAACGTTCACTGTTACTGAATTCAATTGAACTCCACAAGAGAATGTACCCTGGACCCAAGAAAAATCTTCCGTATTGTACAATGTGGCATCATTACCGTTAGCATGATCTTTTAGAGTAGTACCACTTCCATCATCGAATTTGAACAGGTATTTCAATCCTTCCTCATCACCAGCTAGGCAATTATAAATATTTTCCTGAATTTGTTCCTGAGTACGAGCTACATTCCAAACACGGGCGTTATCCATAAAGCCGTCATAATACGTTTCAGAAACATTCCAGTCAACACTATTCATGATTCCAAATGCCATTGTAGCATTTTCACTTCTCTTAGGTGCATTATTTGCTGCGCTCGCTTGTTCCACATTTTGTAGTTCCCCATTATAATAAACCGAACGATCTGTACCATCATAAGAGACTGCCAAATGATACCAATCATTATTTGGAGGGGTAGAAAATCCTTCGTATCCAAATCCTGTATTCTTAGTTCTATTATGCGCCACTATTATGTCATTATTTATTCTTTGCAAATAAATCTCAAGATCCGTTGAATCGGCGGTATAAATGGAAAAGAAAACAGGGTATTTAAAATTAGATCCTGGAAGAGGACTTTTTACCCATGCTTCAAATGTATAAGCAGTGTCATATCTGAATGTAGTGTCTAAAGGAATTTCGATATAATCATCTATCCCGTCAAAAAAGAATGCGCCATTATCCGTATCTGCAGTCCCGCTATATGAAGCATAAGATTTCAAAGTCGCTGTAGTGGAAAGAGCTGAAGTAGTTAAGTTAAGATCTCCCCCATTACCTGCAGTTGGTCCAGCAACTACATTCCCAGAATTTGTAACAACATATTTAACATCTGACTGAGTGTTCGAAATAGTCACTGAGGTTGTCTCTTCTGCACAAAGTGTATCTCCTGAAGCGCTTGCTGTACCGTTAGTAATAGTTGTAAATGAAGGGTTAGTTGTGGCTGCTACTTCCAAAACTTCTTCATCGGTAAGTACACGATCATATATTCTAACTTCATCTATTTTACCATCAAAAAAACGATCGTTAGAACCTCCAAGGAGTCTTCCTAATCTAACCTGCTCTGTTGAAGAATAGACAGAAGTAAAACCTTTAGCACGTCTTGCTTCTAACACTCCATTGATATATAAACTCATAGAATCCGTATCCCAGCTCAACGTAAAGTGTGTCCATTCGTTGGTTTTCATATTACCAACCGTGTTAATGATTTTTTGTCCATTGTTACTTGGGTCAGTACATATTGCCCATATTTGAGCATCCGACTGTCTAATATAAATAGAATATGCCTCAAAAAAACTTCCTGCATTTGTGTTCTTGGACATTATAAGCGGGTTAAACGCAGTCCCTGATCCAGAAACTGAAATCCCATCCATTTTTGCCCAGAGAGAAACCGTTCCATCGATTGGCTTCAAACTGGAATCTGCTCCAAGATTGATATGGTCATTAGTACCATCAAATGCATAAGACGATGAGTCATTAGTAAACATGTCTGTTGTAGGTGTTGCTCCTACATTCGTTGCATCATTAGTACCATGATCATCAACCACTGTTCCAGCGTTAAATGAATAATAGGAAACTAAACCATCTGTAGTTTGTGAATAACTCTGTAATACTCCAAAGGTTAGTAAAATTAGTAGTGTTTTTTTCATTATTAGGAGGTTTTTTTGGTTAATCGAACACAAAAGTAACGGTGTTTCAATGATTATCAAATTAAGTTTCAAGATAGCCATATTAGTTATAACTTTAGACCTATAAATTTTTGTGTTCTGAAACAAATTCTATCTAAAATGAAAAAACTAGCTTCCTTTTTCTTAGCGGTTCTTGCATTATCAATGTTCGTCAGTTGTGACCAACTATGCTCCTGTGAAACAGACCCAATGCCTGAGGACACCATCTTATCATGCAACATAACTTATGCCGGTTTTTGGACGGCTACCAGTAACTGTTCTGATCAAGGAGAGCCTTTCACTCTCACATTTAATGAAAGTACCACATGTGATTCTGCAAACCTATATAACTTCATGGATGCAGGTGAAACCATAACTATTGAATTTGGCAGCGTAAGTCTTCAAATACCTGAACAACCATTAGACGATCGTTATCATGTCTATGGACAAGGATTCTTAACTGGAGATACGTTAAAATTCACCTTCTCTAAAGTAGATCAAATATTTGGTGGAAGCGAAATATTATGTGAGTTGAAGGCTACTAAACAATAATTCAAATGAACCAACTTTTCAAAGTATCATATAAAGACCGAGTGATCGAAGCTGAAATCAAACAATTGATTGGAGGAAAGTTCAACCTCCTCGAACGATTCAAAATGAAAGGCGTTGGTTCTCAGCGCTTCACCGTTGAAGGAGCTAATAGAGAATTGTCGGATTTATGGAAACAACAAACAGGTCCTCAGTTTACCAACATTGAGATGCGGAAAGAAGGAATCTTACTGTGGTTTAGATTTAAAATTGAAAACTACGTCTTAGCATTCCCCTACTCAAGACTCAATGTTTATAAAAACAACAACGTTTTGACCCTTATCTCCGGCAAATGGACTATTCGATTGAAGGCAGCAAATAACATTCCTTTAAAAATGGAGTTTGTACGAAAACTTTTCGAGAAAAAGAATGAGTTTCTTCCTGTAGAACAACAGGATTATTATGGGGATTTTATAGAATCTGCCGCAGACCAATCTATCTCTCTTCCGAAAATCCCAAAGAGAGAGGACTAATAAATACGTAAATGTGCGTATTAAAAAGCTTAAGAATATCTATTATCTTTGTTCTAAAGCCAATTACGATTCCTAATTAAGATAATATGAAAGCTTACAATTATTTTTTTTTAGCACTTATAGTAGCTATCCTTTCCCAATGTAAACAAAAAGAATTCTGTGGTTCTATGAATGAACCATCCGCTGATGGAATAGTCATCGATCAGGCATTTTGTACCGAGACCGCTTATGTTTTAGCGGACAGGCCCTTCGATGTGAGTTATGTTCCGTCTGCAGGAAATGACCAAGATTATATTTACAATTACACTGCGCCTGCCGGATTTACTCTGGTTGATGGTTCAGAACAACAAAACACGCAGTTCATGAGAGCTGGGGTTAATACTAATGGAGAAATTTGCCTTACAATTGAAAACCTCTGTGGAGACTTAGCGGATGAAGTATGTCGCAATGTTGAAATTATCAATACGCCGTACATTTACTATGTAGTTGGTAACTATGGGGATCTAAACAATAATGACAATGCAAATATTCCAGGTCCTGTTAATACACACAACTTTTCTGGCAGACAACCTTACGTTTACAATGATAAGATTTATTGTATCCTTGGATCGTCTCCTTTGCAATTATATGAGTATTCCCCTCAGTCGGAGCGATGGACTAAGATTCAAGATCTATCGGTTACAAGCCCTTTAGATATTACGAATATGAATGTAATCACAGAAGGTAATACGGCTTACATATTTGGACAAAATTCTATCTATCACATGAATCTTACGGACAATACTCTTTCCAAAGCGATGGATTATCCTAATTCTGAAAATAACGGGTCTGTATTTGCTACAAGGTTTGATAATGATTATTATTTTGCCACAGCTAATGATCCTTCTGACTTGCAAGACTCAATACGCTTGTATAAATACGATCCTGTAAATAAAAGTGCTGAACGAAAAGCTAATTATCCCAGTGATGTGTATCCAGGAACTTTTGCAAGACAGGTTAGCTCACAAATCCTGGTTGGAGGTGGAACAACCGATAATGTGTTTACCACTGTAGGTTCATTATATGAATACACACCTACTCTTGATAAATGGGAGGTTTCTACCATCGCAAACCCAGGAGTGTCCGTATTCAATTATAAATATAAAGACACCATCTACATAGTAACAGAAAAATCTGAAATGTATTTCTTAGATGAATTTGCAAAGGAATTCAAACCAGTGGACCTTACGGTTGATTCTTGGCCTACATGCTATACTCCAAAATTAGATCTATATAATGCAACGCCTGGAAGCGTATGGGGAACTGTAGTCGGTGACAATCTACATCTGCAATTAAGTTGGGATAATAGACAAGGAGCAGCTTTAGTCCCAACAAATAATTCCTCTGCCGTTTTAAGATTAGAAGCATTATAATTTAGTATGAAAAATTTCTTATTCCTCGTTCTTTTATTTTTAGGACTTTCGGCCGTAAGTCAAAACTACACTCAATTCGCCCCCTCAGTATACAACCAAGGAGGTGTAAGCATGATACGACAATTGCCCAACGGTAACTTGATAGGAGTTACTGAAGAGACCTATGTTAAGCTATATACTGCCCAAGGTATCTCAATTGACAGCTTTGACTTTGCCACTGGCAGCAGCACCTATCAAAATGAAATTTTCGTGGAGGATGACGGCGTTGTAATTGTGAATACCACATCTGACACTGGTGCTTATACTCATGGTTTTCATTTTCCAAACCCTGCTTCATTTTCGTTAGATATATGGATGATGAAGATTGACTTTAACATGGATACTTTATGGACAAAAAGTATTGGAAGTCATCGAAACGATGTAATGAACAAAATGATTAAGTCAAAAGATGGAGGTTATATTATGATTGCAACCGCTGGTGATGGTGGCGGAGATGTAGATACCAACATCATCGACTCTACGAACGTTCTTAGAAACATTTATTGGTTGTGCAAATTGGATAGCAATGCGAATATTGAGTGGCAATACGCACCAGATGAAACTTCTTTTGGAAGTATCCGGCAAGGAGTAGCAGAGGATACAGCTGGCAATATTTATCTGTACTTAGAAAGTACAAACCCTGTATTTTTTATAATTGATAAAGATGGCAATCACATTAAGCGAGTTGATTCGACTAACTTCGTAACCAAAATGGATATCATCGAGCGTGTGATCCTAACTGAAGACAACAGACTTTTAGTTTGTGGAGAAGGGCGTTACACCGATGGTTTTACCTACCCTGTAATTGAAGTTTATGATACGTCAGGTCAATTTGTTGAAGAACATTGGTTAATAGAAGAAATAGGAAGAAACAGTGCATATATCGATTTCCAACAAGACGGAGACTATCTATATTTCTTAATTCGTGCCGAAGATGATCCTCTTCTGTCCAACTTTGATAATGACATCGTTTGGGTGAAGTATGACATTAATAACCTTAGCAGTCCTGTTTATATAGATCGAATTTATGGAGATAACGATGATGATCCTTTAGGCTTTACATTAATGAACAATGGAGGTATGGCAATTAGTGCTTACAGCAATACCAAAGCTTTGCATTATTGGAACAATGATTTTGAACTTCCTCTAGGTCATGTAATAATATTTGACTCCTGTAGCTTGTCTGCAAATTTTTCTTCCGCTCTCGATATTAACAAAATTGCCATTACCGATCTTTCTACGAATTCGGTTTTTGTTGAATATTTCTTCGATTCGCTGGGCAGTACTACAAGCTCGAATCCCGTATATACATTCGAAGACACTGGAAGTTTCCAAATCTGTCAAGTTGCTGAATCTGATAACTTATGCGAACAAACTTATTGTGAAACAGTTTTTATAGATTCCATTCCTAACACTGGAATTTATAATCCACTAAGAAACCAACCCGTTGTCACAATAGAAAATGGCATTGTTTATAGTCGTGATAGTCGAATAACATCAATGATAGTTTATGACGTACTAGGACATAAAGTGGCTCAAACTAATTCAACAATTTTAAGTACAAAACATTTGGCCTCTGGAGTTTACGTTTTAGAAATTCTGATAGATGGTAAAATGAGGCTTAACAAATTCATGGTTGATTAGACCTAAATCAAAAGAGGCTGTCTCATAAGTCCGAAAAAAACGTCAATCAGACCCCGTATGTGCGGGGGAAGAATCTAATGCTCACTTAGCGTTTGTTTTGACGGATTTTCATTTTGATTTCTACATCAATTTGACTTATGAGACAGCCTCTTTACTTTAATTTCTGTGACTTGCTTCTTTGACCTTTCTTCTAATCTCAGACAGACTTTCATCTATTAACAACGCGCCATCCTCAAATACTTTTCTTAAGGCTCCAGTATTTGCCTCTTCCCAAGTAGTTTGATCTATAAGCTCGTAACTATCTCCTTTATAACCAATCTTAATTAAACCTTTAGCAGACTTTTTTGTTCCATCATCTGTTATTGGATCTTTATAAATTTCTCGACCTGTTCCCTCTACTTCACCGTAAGTAGCTTTCATTGCAAATCCAAAGGTATCTCGTGTATTATATTGATACGTGAATGACCCAATCCCCAACACAACATTAGTCGAAGCAAAACCTTTGTTCTTCAAACGTTCGCAAATTCTAGTTGCGCGATCCAATGTAATACTATCTCCATAGATTGCACCAATATGTCCATCAAGTTCTTTATAACCTTTCTCATTTTTAGCACCTCCAAATGTATCCCAAAGTAATTCAATAACGCCTTTTCTTTCATAATCAGAAGTTGCATCAGGATTACCACAAATGATATCTACAGGATCCCCACTATCTGGACGAATTACTACTTTTCCATCCCTAGCCATTACCTCATCTTTTAAATTAGGCAAATACTCTGTGAGTACCTTCCACAAATCCCATGTGTCAGAAACAATAGAAACAATTCCTCCAGGGTAAACTTCAGTAATCAATCTTTTGAATGTTTCCTGCTCTTCAGAATTAGTTCCCATGCACATTACAGAATGCTCGGTTGCGGCTACTGACCCACCTATTAATTCTTTATCTGAATCCGCATTATAATATTGCTCTAAAAAATCAATGGTTGGGATTGTATCTGTTCCTGTAAAACTCAATAAATGACCTGCTGCACTCATCATTGCAGCTTCCAAACCTGCCATACCTCTCATAGAGAAATCATGTCCTTGCCAATCTACAAATTCAGGCATAGAAGATGTTTCACTTGCATATTTATCCAAGATCTTGCGGTACTGAAGCGCAATAGTAGCTGAATTACACGGCATCCAAATGGTTGTAGAAACCAAGGTTTCAAAGTAATTGGTTAACCAAAAGAATTCTGGTTTAGTATTATACATTACGAACATTGGAACACGAATCGGAACAGTAACTCCTTCTGGCAAAGCTTTAATAATCATAGGAATGTACCCTAAATCATGCAAAGCCTCAATATGCTCTGTTCCTACTGAATTTGGTCCTAAATAATTATCAATTCTTCTCTTATATGCTCTAACCACCTCATCTTTCGGTTTCGAAAAGAAATTCTGATTAAATTCTTCAATAATATATTTTTTAATAAAGTATTGAAGTCCAAAGAACACTACCTCATCAATATGCTCAACTCTACTTTTTCGAGGTGTCCAATTTGAATAAACCAACGTGGTACCTTCAGGGTATTGTCTTCTATGGTCTACTTTATAACCATCTGTATATAATAGCGGGTTGATCATAATGCTCTATGTTTAAATTCTATAAATGCTCCTAACTCAATTTTTGTTTGTATAAATTAAAGTTCTCACTATCGTAACACACGAAAATTACTTCGTGCATCTCAGCAAACTTCCTAACTGTGCTAATGGCTATTTCTGCAGCTAATTCTTTAGGGAACTTGTAAATTCCAGTACTTATATTGGGAAACGCAATCGAAGTTGCATTCTTTTCTAAGGCAAGTTCCATGGATTTTTGATAACAATTGGTCAGCACCTTTTCCAACTCATCCGCTTTCGATTCCAACCAAACTGGCCCAACAGTGTGTATAACATATTTACAAGGTAGTTTCCCTCCAGTTGTTATTACAACTTCACCTGTTTTACATCCTCCCTGACGGGCTCTTATCTTTCGGCATTCTTCTAATATTTCTGGGCCTCCAGCTTTATGAATTGCTCCATCAACGCCACTCCCTCCCATCAATGAAGTGTTAGCTGCATTGACTATTACATCTACCGCAATCTTCGTTATATCGCCTTGTACAACACTAATTTCCATTACTGTAATATTGAAGTAAAGTGTTTAAATGCTGATAAGTTTCTGCTAATCCTGCCCTATCATCCAATAAGGCATTATAATAAATTTTTCTACTAGTGGATTTATAGAAAGGTGGATTCTCATTAATTGCATCGAAGGGAATATTATTTTCCTGACAATACTTAGCAACGAATTGTAAATTTTCATTTGCCGTAAAAACGATTAAATAACATCCGATATTCTTCAATCCTCGCAATAATTCTGTTACTGCATCAAATGTTAAACCCTTGTTATGAAAATCATAAACGGTGTTATCAAAATCAAAAGCTATCGTTAACCCTTGATACTTTTGATACTCTTTCAAAAGCCTATTGTAAGTATTATCGGTTTTCAAATAATAATCCATGTCTTCAACATTACATCAACAAATCTTCAAGGTTAATCTTTACTACCTTATCATGCTTCACTCCGTTATTGAATGAATCAGTAATAAATAGTTGCTCAAAATCCTCGACTAAATGATCTACTCCTCGGCTAAAAATAGCGTGGCTGACTGCCATATATAATTTACCCGCATTCTTCTTTTTTAACGAGGTTGCTATCCCTTTAAAAGTTCCACCTCCATCACAAATATCATCAACGATTAAACAGTCCATTCCATTAAGATCATCAGCATAAACTTTAAAGTCTCTTAACTTCCCTGTTTTTACATCTCTAACTTTCGAGCATTCCACAACTTCATAATCCTGAAGATATTCCGCCAACTTTCCAACTTTCTTTAAGGCTCCGCCATCTGGCGAAATCAATAATAATGGTCCATTAATTCTTTGAGCGACTTCTTTGACAAAGTTGTGATTGCTGACCACGTTACAATGATCCAATACAGCAGGAGTAACCTCTGAGTGGGGATCGAAAACAGTTACGGATTCCACTTTCATACCATTCAAAATATTAGCTACAACTTTAACGGAAAGAGGTTCGCCAGGAACCATAAGTCTGTCTTGACGAGCTGCTGGGAAATATGGAACAAATACTTCTACTTTTGCTCCCATCCTCTTCAATGCATCTATCGCCAAAACCAGCAATCCAAAATCATTAAAAGATTGAACGCGATGCGATACCATCACACATTCTCCATGTTCTATCTTTGACAAAATTTTAATATGAGGTTCTCCACCTGAAAACGTGAAGCTCTTATACTCAATATCGATCAGATTCGGAAAAATTCTAAATTCCGGATCAAGGCTCAATGTCTTTTTTGCGTAAACCATACACAAATATAAAATGTTATAAATTAGTTATCCAAATTTTTTGCGTAATATTTACGCTAATTTAATTTCAAAGTGAATCCCGTTCGCTTTTAACTCACTGTATTTCTGCTCATTAAACTCAAAAAGCTTACCTGGTCTACCACTTCCAGAATGCGTTGCATACTCTTCTGTTTCCTCTATGAATCCGAAACTCAATAGTTTCTTTCTGAAATTTCTTCGGTCAATATGCTTCCCAAGAATCCCCTGATAAAGTTGTTCTAAATCCGAAAATGGAAATTTGCTGTTCAGTAATTCAAAACCGATTGGTTCGTAACTTAACTTAGCTCTTAATCGCTTTAAACCTGATTGCGCTATATGATCATGATCAAAAGCCAAAGAAGGAAGCTCTCGAATCAAGAACCATTGCGCCTCTGACGCATCAGTGTCTGCTTCTAGCTCAAATAGCTGAGGATTAACCAAGCCAATATAAGCAACAGAAACCACTCTTCTCCTATGGTCTCGTTCAACTTCTCCAAACGTATAAAGCTGCTCAAGGTAATTGGCCTTCACTCCTGTTTCTTCTATCAACTCACGTTTAACCGCCTGCTCAAGCGTTTCCCCGTTTTCAACAAAACCTCCAGGCAAAGCCCAACTATCTTTATTATAACCGTATTTGCGTTTAATTAGAAGTAAGTACAATTCCCCTTCCATGTACCCGAATACTACAGCATCTACAGCAAGTTTAATATTTTGCTCATCGCTCATTTAACAATTATAAACATACTCCCAATATTTAACAAATAATGAACTCGCGCATATTTTCTATGTTGCTTTAAATTAGTTATCACGTGGTTTATTAGGAGGTTTCGAAAAAAAATCTATATTTTTGTAGCCGTAAAGATCAGTGACAAGCTGAAATAACTAAACAGTTAATACTATGAATCCATTTTACGACGAGCAAGAAGAGGTGTTGGTAGTTGAGAAAGAAGCTTCAACTAAGAAGTTGGTCTTGTTCAATGATGAAGTGAATACGTTTGATCACGTAATTGATGCACTGCAACAGGTATGTAGACATTCTCAAGAGCAGGCTGAGCAATGTACGATGATCATCCATTACAATGGTAAGTGTTCTGTGAAGGAAGGTTCTGAAAAGAAACTTAAACCAATGTGGGAAGCGATTCTTGATAGAGGAATTTCTGCTGAAATACAGGATTAATATATTTTCGACAACTCACTACAGCTCATTTAACCAATGAATTTACCCTCTAAACTTTTGGAAGAGGCGGTTGAAGCGTTTGCTTCTCTTCCAGGGATTGGAAAAAAAACAGCACTTCGTTTAGCACTTCATCTGCACAAAGAAAAACAGCAAGCTACAGACTTTATAGCACACGCTATTACCAATTTCAAGAACAACATCTCGCAATGTAAAGAATGTCACAATATCTGTGACTCTGAAGTTTGCGACATATGTGCCAACCCTTTACGCGAAACGGACATTATATGTGTGGTAGAAGATTTACGTGATGTTATTGCTGTAGAAAACACAGCTCAATTTCGAGGAAAATATCATGTATTGGGAGGAGTAATAAACCCAATGGAAGGTGTTGGACCTGATGATATTCAAATAGAATCTTTGATAGCTAGGATTACTGGCTCCGAAGTAAAAGAGCTAATTCTTGCACTTCCTTCAACAATGGAAGGTGATACCACAACATTTTATATCACAAAAAAACTTAAGGATGTAGATCTTAAGGTATCGACATTGGCAAGAGGTATTCCTATTGGTGGTGAGTTGGAATATGCTGACGAGGTAACTTTAGGCCGTAGTATTTTGGAAAGAGTTAATTACCAAAAAGGTTAAGTTCTGAATAATACCATCGTCTTTTTTAGTCGACCTATTGTTTTACTCGAACCCTTTTTCTTAACTTTATGTTCCCTAGTTAATTAGAAGAACAGTGTTATGAAAAATTACTCCCTAATGGTAATTGGAATTTTATGCTTCTGCATAACTTCCTATGGCCAAAATCAACCTAAAACTACTTCACATCATAATCAATGGTATGTCGATATGCAGCAATCGACAACCAAAAATCTAAACTCAATCAATCAGAGTTTTGAAAATGCCTGGGAAGGCAAATCTTACGAAAAAGGTAAAGGTTGGAAACAGTTTAAACGTTGGGAATACATGTCCAGAAGGTTGACGAACCTAGAAGGCAACTTGGTTAATCCATATAAATACACCGGAGAATATGATAAGTTTGCTTCCAAAAATCGTCCTTCAGGAGATAGTACTGGTAATTGGTCTCCATTGGGACCTACAAGTTGGATCAACTCTCAAAGTGGTTATAACCCAGGGATCGGTAGAGTAAATTCGGTAACAGTTGACCCGTCTAATTCATCTACCATTTTTGTTACGGCTGCAAGTGGCGGTGCTTGGAAATCTATTGATAATGGACAAACTTGGACCACAACTACAGACCATCTAACCGTCTTAGGAGCGTCTGATATTGCCGTTGACCCAACTAACTCAAACATCATTTATTTAGCCACTGGAGACAGAGATGGTTTAGACACTTATGGCATTGGTGTTTTAGTTTCAAAAGATGGTGGACAAACTTGGGAAAGTTCTGGACTTACTTTTGATATAGAAGGAGAAGACTATGTTGTAAATAAGCTGGCACATCACCCAACTGAATCAGGAATAGTGTTAGCAGCAACCAAAAATGGAATTTATAAAACTAATGATACTGGTAGAACATGGTATCGATCGACAGACATCGAGGCGAAAGACATTAAATTTCAACCAAACAACCCTAACGTGGTTTATGCTTGTTTTGACGAGTTTCTAAAATCGACAGATGGTGGAGATACATTTGTGGAAATAACTGCAGGAATACCGCAGGCAGGTCGAATGGTAGTTGCTGTAACACCTGCTGATTCTAATTATGTTTACCTACTTGTTGCAGATATCTACAACGATTTTTCAAGCGTCCTAAGATCTACTACTGCAGGTGATACTTTTGAAATCATGGTAACTGACGATAGCATTAACCTCTTAGGTTATTCAAACCAAGGTGATGATAACTCTTCACAAGCTTGGTATGACTTAGCAATTGCAGCCTCCCCAACTAACCCAGATGAAATATATACTGGAGGAGTTAATGTTTGGAAATCTTCAAATGGAGGTATTGATTGGACCATTACAAGCCGTTGGAGTTACTATGGTAATGACAGTGTTTATGCTCATGCAGACATCCATTCCTTAGATTTCTATGGAGACGAGCTTTATTGCGGATCAGACGGAGGAGTATTTGTAAAAGACACTGCAGATGTTTGGAGAGATTTGAGTGCCACATTAAACATTTCTCAAATTTACAAAATGTCTAATTCTCAACTAGATGAAAAATACCTTAGCATAGGTACACAGGATAATGGTACAAATTATTATAGAAACGGAACTTGGCATCATGTATATGGTGCGGACGGTATGCAAACCATTATTGATCCTTACTCCACGGATGTAATTTATGTAAGTTCTCAGAATGGAAACTTCCGAAAATCGACAGATGGAGGTGAAAACTTTGACGGAATATTTAGTCCTGGTGATTATGGTGACTATGGTGATTGGGTAACTCCTTTTGAAATGGCTGGAAGCAACAATCAGTCGCTGGTAATTGCTTGTTCGGATATTTACCGCTCTTCAGACGGAGGTTCAAATTGGGCTACCCTTACGGTTGGTGCACCTGATGCGTTGACGGTACTTAAAGTCGCTCCATCGGATGACAACTATATTTATGCAAGTTACTCAAGGCTTATTTACAGAACTACCGATGGAGGGATAGTTTGGACTCCGATAGTACTTAACGAAGAAACTGGAGAAATAACCGACATTGAGATTGATTACTATGATCCTGAGCATATCTATGCAACATGTGCAGGTGTTGAAGAAGGTCTTAAAGTTTTTGAATCTTACGATGCTGGATTAACATGGTCCAACCTAAGTAAAAACCTTCCAAATTTACCTGCTAACACCATCGCAATTGATTCTGCGAACCCAAGTGCAATGTACGTTGGTATGGATGTAGGTATTTACTATACCGATTCACTTATGGATGTATGGATTCCTTTTGAAGAAAATTTGCCTAACGTAAAAGTTACGGATCTTCAGATTCAATACGCTTCTCAAAAACTAAGAGCTGCAACCTATGGAAGAGGTGTTTGGGAATCTCCTATGTTCCCAACCTTGCTTACTTCTACTTACAAAAACTTAGTCAACAAACTTACCGTTTATCCAAATCCAGCAAGTGACCTTATTCAGATAAAACTGAATAAAAACGTAATAAGCCCTTCTACGAGTATTAGCTTAATGAACGTTGCTGGAGTTGAGATGCATTCAGAAACTAATATTAAATCGAAAAAGGTTTCAATTGATGTTAAGAACTTGGCTGCAGGTACTTATTTCTTAAAAATCTACAGCCCTGAAGGGGAAATAGTAAAACCTGTTATAATAAAGCATTAAAAAAGAAACGAGCATTTGTAATCAATACAAATGCTCGTTCTATTAAACCTTGGGGTAAATCTTACTCTACGACTATTCTCTTCGTTTCAACCCAATTTCCTGTTCTAACAACTACGTTGTAAATCCCCTTGGCTTCATTCGTTAAATCAATAACCTTATTTCCTCGGTTAAACTTATGTAGCTTCTCTTCTTTCACGATTTGACCAACTCCATTCGTTACAGTAATGGAAGCATCCGCATCATGTAATAGATCCATGTTAATATTTACCAGTCCAGTTGTAGGATTTGGAAATATGGAGATACGTGGATGGTTATTAGGCTCTTCAACATTTACAAACTCTCCTATAACAAAAGTATAGTTCAAGAACATCCCGAAGTCATTTTCAAATACTTTAAGCGGCAAATCATTCATATCCTTAAATACTAGGAAACCTTGGGTTTGAAGTGGATTATTCCAAAAATACAATCCATCTTCACCAGTATCATGGAAAATCATTTCATAACACCCTTCTCCTAAAGTTAAAGTATCTTTAATGCTCCCTCCAGAAGTATAAAACTTAGTGAAGACATTATTCCCATTCGCATCTCTCAATTCATATCTATTTTCACTGTAACGATTGTTTGTATTCAACTCAATCACAAATCGCTCCTCGTATTGATCTGGAAAATCAAATTCTGAACGGTAGATATTATTATTTGCATACTCATCTTCAACTCCATTAGGCGAACTAATTTCTACGGTAAAGATATTTATATCATCTCCAACCCAAAATTCTCCTCCACTAATAGGTAAGGTAACATCTTCGGTAAGCATAGTTCCAAGGCTGCCTGTCCATTCATAGGTTTCAACTGGTCCACCTGACACAGAATAGGTAAATGTAAGCGAAGTTAAATCTGCACTTCCTGTATTTTTTATTTGTACTAAAGGATCAAAGCAAACAGGGTTCACTCGTCCATATTCTGGTAAATTGGATGGTCTTTTTACTAATGTAATAGCAGCGTCATTAGTAAAGTTAGGCGCTCCATAACTCACTAATTGAGTATTCACAATGTATCTACTATCTCCTGAACCAGTAGTTACTCCATAATCTAAATTAACTGAAGAGTTAGTGGTAGTGAACCAGTACTCTTGCATTTCAGTTGGCTCTCCTGGACACCATCCTGCTCGATCATAAATCCATGTACCGCCTTGTGGATAAATTGGGTTATTAGAACATTCGCGCCATACCTGCCATTCTAATTCATTGTTTCCACCATCAATATTTACATAGTGAATTCTACGAATAAACTCTCCTTCCTGCCCATGACCTGAAATAGCAACTCGCGTCTTGAACAATTCAGCCTGAGGATCAACTGGTATATCTCTTGGTTCATAATATGACTCGTTCTGTATTTGCTGGTAATTACGAGATTCTACTCGCCATACTTGTTGAATATCTATAACTTCTCGAGGTGGTGTTCCCTCAATAAACAAGAATTGAATATCCATTTGCTCTTGAAACTGTCCTCCCCTTTCCATTGACATCCTTCTAGTTCCTTTAAGAATCGGAGCAAAATCACTTACATCAAACACCCAAGTCTTACCTTCCATTCCAAAATCTAAGCCAATTCCGTACGGAGTAACAAACGACATAATTTCAAATTTAGAATCATATTTTGCCATATAATCCAACGTAGAAACAGTAATACTTGAATCATAAACCACATTGCTCGTACTTAGTAATCCTCCTGTAGCGTTATAAGTGCTTTCTGTACTATCAGACCATCCAAATAGAGTATCTTCTATGATTCTATCAGTACCGTCTAATACATAATAAATAATTTGATCCGACTGTTTTTGAACTGAGTCTACCACTGCTGAATCCTGAACTACGGTAGTATATACACCTTGAATAATCCCAATATTCGGTCTCATAGTAGAATTAACAAAGTTCTTGTAAAGATCCTTTCCGTTTCGATCGTGCCATTGAGGATTACCATAGACTACACCTACGGTATTCATATTTGGAGATTCATCGTCCAAATTACCGTCCATTCCATAATCTCCTAACAAATTAGCATAATTAGGATGACTAGCATCGACTTTGCGATTCTTCCAATCATTTATGGTTGACTCGCTTAAATCTGTATTCCAAACTCGTAAATCTTCAACTAAACCAACCATACGTGTTCCATACCAATTCCCAACCAATAAATCATTCATCACAGTACTCATATCTTCCGTGTTGGAAGCTGCTAGAACTCCATCGTAGTACACATAAGTTGTGGTTCCATCAAACGTCATTGCATAATGATGCCAGCTACCTTTACTTCCATTTAAAGTCAAATCAAAATCAGGAGGCCCCCAAAGTTGAGCTCTCCATTCATCATCAGCTCCAGTTGTTCTTAATGAAAAATCAGCTCCAGTTGATCCTGGTGAACCTGCTTGAAAAATTCCAGCTCCGTTAAACACATCAACTTTTGCCCACATCTCTATAGTTCTAGTATTAGTTCCTGAAACCATTGCATCTCTTCCCATATTAAGATGGGTCTGACCGTTCAACTCAAAATATCCATCGGTTAGAGCGTTAATAGCAACCCCACTTCCAACATCCACTCCATTCAACATAATGTCGGTACCTGACTGTTTGTTGGTATACGAAATCTCAACAATAATATTTGAAGTTCCATCCCAATTAAAATTCTGATAAAAACTTAAATTATTCACACCCGTCTGTACACTTGTAGCTTTAAAGTAGCATTGAGTAAAACCACCTAGGTCAGGATTTCCTGCATCCAAGGCAGTTTTTGAAGTATTCTTAATCGAAATTCTCAACGCCTCTACATCTCCTCCAGAAAGAGCATCAATACTCAATCCAGTAATATTACCTCCAGAAGCTCCTGCATTGGTTAATTCCGTTGCTGTAAGCAAGTATTGTGTTTTTGACGATGTATTAGAAACACCAAATGGATGACCTACTGATGTTGAACCACTCCCCACTGTGTAAATATTATGAGAAGTTGTATCCGAGTAACTAACATGTTTTTCAGTGTATTGATAATAATCATACAAAGGCGCCTTATGATATTGATAAGTAGTTCCAGAAAAATTTGAAATAGTATGCGAAGGACCTGAGGCCTTAATAGAATCTACATGATTAGGATCAGTAATGTAAGTATTACAACTGTAATCCCATTCTCCGCACCCCTTATTTCTTTCTTGCCCATTAGATACCAATCCTTCTTTGCATCTCATGGTATACATCATGAGAATTTTCTCATAAGATTTGGTTGAATCATCAGGAAAGTCAAAGTCGTATGATCTTCCCGTACTATCAAAAGTCAGAGTTTGGACGACAGTGGTATCCTGTGCATAAGTCATTGCACTCCAGACAAGACTTAAGATTAAAAGTAATTTCTTTTTCATAACATAACAGATTTGTGGCTCAAATTAAGAAAATTTGAGCATTTGAAAAATTTAAACTAGGACAAAGCTCTCACTTTCAAAACTTAACTCATTAGAAACAATTTCGTTGATCATTTCCAGTGCTTTCTCTATTGTTTGAATATGTGTTCTAAAACTTAGAACCGCTATTCTCATCCAAACCTCACCATCAATAGTGGTAGAACTCATAAAAACTCTACCGTCCTCTACAATTTTACGCGCAAGCCAACGATTTGCCTCGTTTGCATCTCCTTCCTTTGGCTTCAACCTCCAAAGAGCCACAGACAAATCTGGATCTGGCCCAACCTCAATTCCCTCTATCTTTTGCACCTCTTCTCTAAAATACCTACAAAGCCATATTTTTTCTTCTAACGCCGCTTTAAAAGGTTTTATTCCAAACAGTTTTAACGGCAACCACATCCTCAATCCTCTGAAGTGCTTTGTTAATTCAGGAGAAAGATCCGCTGGCGATGGTTCTTCATCAATTTCAACAGCATCCTGCATGTAATTCGCTTGATAGTAATGTGCTTGATTCAGTGCATCAACATCTTTAATCAAAACGGCCCCCACTCCATACGGTAAAAACAATCCTTTATGTGGATCTATGGTAAACGAGTCTGCTAACTCCACGCCTTCAAACCTATGCTTAACAGCATCACTAAGTATAAAAAAACCACCATAGGCACCATCAACATGAAACCACAAATCGTGTTTTTTACAGACTTTGCCGATTGCCTTCATCGGGTCGACTGCACCTGTGTCTGTTGTCCCTGCTGATGCCACAACTAAAAAAGGGTTTAAACCATTGGCTTCATCTTCTTTAATTAGATTTTCTAACTGATCCACATCCATCCTATACATATCATCTATTGGAACAAAACGAATATGTGCGTATCCAAAGCCCGCAATCCGAATAGCTTTTGTCACAGAATGGTGAACTTGCTCAGTCAAGTAAATAACCGCATTTTTATATTCATCGGAATGCTTCAGTTTTTTATCCCTAGCGGTAGTCATAGCAATAAGATTTGCTATAGAACCACCTGATGTGAGGTTACCAAGTGCAGAAGAAGGGAATCCTATTATTTTACACATCCACCTTATTAGCAAATTCTCCATTCTAACTGCTCCAGCAGAACCAAAAAACACGCCCGCGTAGCTATTCATTACTGCTGCCAAATAATCGCCTACCGCAGCTGGGTAAACACCTCCACCTGGAATATACCCCAAATGCCCACCTGAAGCTGGATTTAGTCCATTGCCTGTGACATTTTTTGAAAGAGCATCTAATAACTTTTCAATCTCAACTCCTTCTTCCTCGATATCATACTCTTTAATACCTTCACCCGTTCCTTGATCTGAAATATAGGCTTTAACATCATTTAGAGACTCCATAAAATCGAAAGCGAATGTTGTTGAGCGCTCGTTTATATGATCAAAAACTTTTCTATCGGGCTCAAGGATCTGGCACTGTCGATAAAGCTCTTCTATTTTTTCCCTCATATTTAAAAATTATGCAGGTAAGTTAAGTATTTTTAGATAGTTACAAGTTGTTAAATCAATAATAATTTATGGAAATGATAAATGGATTACCGATGTTTGCATATTCGGTGTAATTATTGGATCAAGGAGATTAGATTTCTTAAGAAAACTAAGTGTACGACACTATGAATGTATTTAAACATATACTTTTTTTTGTCATCGTTGGTTTTGCGTCTGTATTACAGCCTACATTCGGAAAAACCAATTTAGATTCACTATATCAGTTATTAGAAACCAGCAATCAGCAGGATAGCTCAAAGGCTGTTGTATTGTGTCAACTATCTTGGAACTTAAAATTCGACAGTGCCTTACTTGCCGAACAATACGCAGAAGAGGCTCTTAAAATCAGTAAGGATTTGAATCTCCCGAAAATTGAAGGGAAGTCATATAATTATTTAGGAGTGATTCACTCCATACACGGAGATTACATTGGTGCTATTAATTATTACATTAAGGCTCTAGAGATTTTCGAAGAACTAAACAACACAGACGCGCTAGCATCAATCAACAATAATATTGGAATGCTCTATTTTTATGAAAACAGCTATTCCAATGCAGTTAAACATTATTTAGGGGCTTACAAAATCCATAAAACGCTAAACAAACCATTAGCTACCCAAAGAGTATGCATTAATTTAGGAGATGCTTATCGAATGCTCGAACAACTGGACTCTGGATTATTTTATTTGGAAGAAGGACTCAAACTAAATGAGCAATATGGGGACAACGAGATGCTAGCACCGCTACTTGTTAACAAAGCTCTTATCATAGAACAACAAGGCAAAGAAGCGCTTGCGGTACAACTATTTAAGCAGGCTTATGAAATAGATAAATCTCTGGGCGATAAAGAAGGAATGTCAATTGACCTGATCAATCTTGGCATTGCAGAACAAAAAATGAAAAACTACGATAAGGCTAAGGAATATTTAAGTCTTTCGGAGTCTTACGCCCAAGAAATAGATTTCAAGGACCACTTAGCAGAAGTATATCAGGCATTTGTTGATCTATACAAAGAGCAAAACATGTATAAAGAAGCGCTCGAGTACGAAGAAAAATACATGGCAGTACATGATTCACTCTTAGATGCGAATATGAGAGACGCAGTTGCCCAAATTGAAGAGCGACATAGGCATGCTAAACTTGAAGCAGAAAATGAAACGCTTAGAAAATCTAATGAGTTAAAATCTTTAAAAGTAGAACAACACGAACTTGAAATTCGACAAACACAAACACTAATTGGTTTCTTGTTGGCGGGATTCGTTGTCTTATTAATATTGGCCTATGTATTATACAAAAGCAATTTGCACCGTAAACAAAGTAATCAAGTGCTAGCTGAGCAAAACCATCAAATTGAGTCTCAGAACACCCTTATTGAAGAAAAAAATAAAGACATTACGGATAGTATTGAATATGCTCGTAAAATTCAATTCTCCATCCTTCCTGACCATAAGCTTTTTCACAAGTATTTCTCGGAACATTTTATAATGTATAAGCCGAAGGACATCGTATCTGGAGATTTTTATTGGGCTCAAGAACGAAATGGAAAATTTTATTTTGCTGTGGTAGATTGCACCGGGCATGGTGTCCCAGGTGCACTTATGTCGATCATTGCGTACGATGGACTTAACACCATTTTAGGTGATAATGCCAACCTTCGACCGGGGCAAATTCTGGATCGTCTTCATTTTTTAGTAAGAGACATGCAGCACCTAGAAGAAGGAAGCAGTATAAAAGAAGGAATGGATTTGGGCCTTTGTTGCTATGATCCAGAAAAGAAAATTTTAGAATTTGCTGGTGCTTTGAATCCTCTTTTAATTTTCATGGATGATGAATTCATTGAATTAGATGGAGATAAAAGATCGATTGCTTCATCTTTACAACACCAGAAAAGTTATTACCGAAACTACTTACTCAAAGTCGATACCGGGGTTTGCTTTTACTTATTGACGGATGGATTCCAAGATCAATTTGGTGGACCAAAAGGCAAAAAAATAACTAAGAAAAGGTTAATTAAAAAGCTTACTGAAATCCATAAAATGGAGATGAACAAGCAAGGTATGGAACTAGATAAGTTCTTAAAAACATGGAAAAAACAAGAAAAGCAAATAGATGATATTTGTGTAATTGGTATAAAGGTGTAAATTGTGATTTGAAAAAATTCAAATTCAACAGTTTTTGGAAAATAAATGGGGAAATTTAATATTATTGAGGAGGTAATGAGTTTTGTAACCGAGGTTGAATCAGAACCTTTGGATGCATACACAGGTCCATTTACGTTCGATGTGATCAACGAACGATTAATTGAAATAAAACAATTTCTAAAAGAAAATGAACCCGATAAACGAAAGTATAAACGGGTGTACTCAGTGTTGGTCGAAATGACTGACAATGTGATAAAACATGGTAAAAAAGATGCTTCTTCGCATGATTCAGCATTTCTCTTATATAAAGAAGAGGACCGTTACTCAATATATGTTGGTAATTTTATTGAAGAAAAAGAAGGGGTAAAACTTTCTGCGAAAATAAAAGGCCTCAACGGAAAAAATTCTGAGCAACTCAAAATCTTAAAAATGGATCAATTGAAGAACGGAAGTATTTCCGACAGAGGAGGAGCTGGACTTGGATTAATAGAAATAGCCATGAAAGTGGATGGGAACATAAATTGCGAAATGAAAAAATTGCACGAAAACGAGCATCTTTTTGTTATGATCATTAACATATAATTAGGGAAAAGGACAGAGTGATAATTAGTATGGAAAAATACCTAGTAAAAGAAACAACTAGTGAACCTAGAGTTGAGCTTGATGCACAGAAAAATCTGTTGCATTTTGAGGGAGAGTCAAGACCAGAGGATGTAACGAATTTTTATGCTCCAATTTTAAAATGGGTTGAAGAATACGGCGATTACCTTAAAAGTTCGTCATCATCTAATGTTGAAGTGCAATGCGTCTTCAATTTGGATTACTTTAACTCAGCTTCATCAAAATCAATACTGGATGTAATCGAATCGCTTGCGGGAATTAGTGAGGAATTACCCGAGTGTAATATTAAAATATTATGGTATTACGATTCGATGGATGAAGATATGAAAGAAGCAGGAGAAGAATTTCAAATGATTTCACAACTAGAATTCGAATTTCATGAAGCAGAGTAGCTTCAGATATATCTTACTAATAACATTAGTTTTTTGTCTCGGCTTGATAAATTCATTCGGGCAAAAAAACTTCTATATGGTCGATTCTATCGACATCAATACTTTAAGTACTACTGATAAGCAAATTCTTGATTCTCTTCTTCCTCTGGCTCATGATGCAGCTCATGATAGTCTTCGAATTAAAATCATTTCGGACATTACTGAAAACACTTGGAGCATTCGAGTATGGCCTAAATACAATCAACTCACGTACGACATTGCTGTTAAAAACTTAGAAATCTATCCTGGTAATAGAACATTTTTAAAGTACAAAGGTTACGCAATAAACAATTTCGGGTATTATCATAAGGAGATAGAAAATGCTACACTAGCTCTTAAAAATTACATGGCTGCTCTAGAAATAGCAGAGGAAATTGATGACGACCAACTCAAAGCAATGAGTTTAAACAACCTAGGATATATATATCATAAAATGTTGAGTGCTCCTGCTAAAGCTTTGGATTATTATCAAAAAGCAATTGCATTGGATAAAAAGAATAATGATCAAAAAAGTTACGCCATCCGCTTAGCTAATATCGGTGATATATATTTAAATCAAGGTGATACTACAAAGGGTTACAACACATATCATGAATCGCTCAAAATACGAGAAGAAATTAAAGACTTGGAAGGAATTGCAAGAGCATCGTCTGATCTGGCCCAATTATACTTTAGTACCAAACAACTAGATAGTTGCCAGAAATACTCTTTGAAGGCGCTTGAACTCGTAGAAATGGTGGGCTATGAACGTGGAATTGCGCAGAATAAATTGATGCTTGGAAGAGTTCAAGGGGAATTAGGAAACACGGACTCAATGCTAACACTGCTGAATCAAACTATCATTTTGGATGAGCAAATTGCTAATACTTCGGGTGTAGGTGATGCTTACTTATTTATTGGAGAACATTATGCTAAAAAGAAAAATTACGATCAGGCTCTAACCTATATCCATAAGGCTCATGATCTGTTTAAAGGACATAGCTTCCCTATTAACCTTCTTCATTCAACAAGTGCATTAAGTAAAACTTATGAGGAAATTGGGGAGTACAAAAAAGCTTTAAGCTATTATAAAGAGAATCATAAGATCGAAATGGAGTTAAACAATCAGGAGATTGAGAAACGCATAATGAGGCAAACCTTGCAAGCTGAATTTGATCAGAAAGAAGCTGAAATAGAAAATCAAATGGTTATTGCTAGACAAAAAGAGCGTAATAAAAACATCGTTCTTACAGTATCGCTAGTTTCTCTATTGGTTGTATTGGGACTTCTCGTATATCTATACAACAGGTTTAAACTGATTAGAGACCAAAAAGACCTTATTCTCAAGCAACAAACTTTACTTGAATATAAAAACAAGGACCTAAAGGTTAAGAACAAACAAGTATCCGACAGCATTAACTATGCGAGATATATAGCTCAAACTATTTATCCTAATCCAAATGATCTGCAAAACGTATTTAAAGACTTTTTCGTTTATTTCAGACCAAAGGATATAGTATCTGGAGACTTTTACTGGGCACACCCAGTTGATGAAAACAATATAATTCTAGTTGTTGCCGACTGTACAGGTCATGGAGTTCCTGGTGCAATGTTGAGTATCATTTGTTCGAGTATTTTGGACCAAGTTGTAATTCAAAACAACATTTTACAACCGAGTTACATCTTAGATCAGTTCTATGAAGAATTGATCTCGAAAATCACCCGACATTCCAAAAGTGACAAAGTAAATGATGGTGTTGAAATGACCGTTTTGAGGTATGATAAACTTAACAATGAAGTATTCTTATCTGCATCTTATCATAAGGCTTATTTGGTCGAAAATGGAACCCTAAAAGAATATGCTGGGGACAAGGTTCAAATTAAGCGAGAGAACTTTGTATCTGGTGAGGAATTCACTTCATATAGAATCAATCCAAAAAAAGGAAGTATGCTTTATATGTTTTCTGATGGTTTTGTAGATCAAAAAGGAGGACCTAAAAACAAAAAATATTTCTATGCTCCTTTCAGAAAATTTCTGACTTCAATAGCCGAACTTCCAATGAAGGAGCAAAAAGAAACGATAGACTCTGAGATGAAGAGTTGGAAGGACATGAATGAGCAATATGATGACATGCTCATTTTCGGAATTAAATTCTAATAAGAGTTTAATGCATTTTTTTAAAGTCTGTACCACGATAAGTTTCCTAATCCTTTTCGCATTGAATTCATGTTGGTCTCAATCCGATAAACAAAAATTACCAAACGTTTTGCGAGGTACTTTCACGGATGATTACGGCAGTGTCTATAACATCAAGAATTCAATCTGGTCGCATGATTCAAAATCCTACGAAGTAGAAGTTGTAAACCAAGAGAATCAATATGTGATTTTAAGCAACTATGACCATGAAACTGGAGACACTCTTTATACCCGCGCAGACTGGATGAAATTCAAAGGTATGAAACCCTACAGGTGGGGATTTTGCTATATATCTTATGACCAAACAACACTTAACTCCGCAATTGAATCTGCTCCTCCCGATCGTGCAAACCCCAAAACAGGGT
>JAHDFW010000036.1 GCA_020627945.1 Cytophagales bacterium | reverse complement strand
CGCTTTGTTCTGCTCCTTACGAGACCGATCGATTAGCCGTTTCTGTAAAAAGAGTAGAAGGAGGACTAGTATCTAATTATCTGAATGATAATGCAGATAATTTGAAATCTATAGATGTTATGGAGCCGATGGGTGCATTTTATTTAGTGCCTAACGCAATAGCTACTAAAAATTATGTGCTTTTTGCGGGAGGAAGTGGAATAACTCCAATCATGTCTATCATGAAAACTATCCTAAGAGAGGAACCTCAAAGTACCATCACTTTTGTAGATCAGAATAGAAACGTAGAAAGTATTATTTATAAGGAAGAACTAAAAGCCCTGCAAGATGCAAATTCAGGAAGAGTATCTTCTGTTTACTACTTGACTAATCCTTCTTCTGATTTTGAAGCAAAGAGTGGTAGAATCACTGCTGGAGATATTAAAGAAATAATAACTAGTGTTTCAAATGCTCATGTCTACATGTGTGGTCCTGAGGGATATATGGCTACAGTTATGGAAGGGGTGAGTGGTGCTGGAATTCCAGCTGACAAGGTTCACAAAGAGAGTTTTGTTCCGGCTGCATCCTCTGATTCTAATGAAGAAGTGGGTTCCAGTTCAGCAAAAAATGTGAAACTTATCTTCGATGGTGAAGAACATGAGTTTGAAGTACAACCAGGTGAATCTATTTTAGATGCTGGTTTAGATATGGAAATAGACCTTCCTTATTCTTGTCAAAGTGGTGTTTGTACTGCTTGTAGAGGAAAATGTCTTTCAGGAAAAGTTGATCTTTCGGAAGTGGAAGGATTGTCTGAGAAGGAATTAAATGATGGATATGTTCTTACATGCGTAGGATTTCCAATTTCGGATGACGTAGTTATTGAAATAGGTTAGTCTAGTTAAAATTTAGTATGTTGAAAGCTCTTAAAACCATTATGGACTATACAGCTCCTGTTGTTTTAGGAGCTTTATTTTTTTTCTCAGCTTGGGCGAAGTTTGATGCCATTGAATTTTTTGAAATACAACTCGTAGATTTTAACCTGTCTACTTGGGGACTGAGTAAATACATGTCAAGGGTACTGATTTCTTGGGAGTTCTTCCTTGGATCACTACTGCTGTTGAGAATTCGATTAAAAGGTTTTACATATAAGGCATCTGTAATTACGGTATTGGGGTTTACAGCCTTTGTGATGTATCAAATTTTTATTGAGTCAGGAAAGGATTGTGGGTGCTTTGGACAATATATTGTATTGACTCCAGAGCAGACTTTGTGGAAGAATATCGTAACCCTTGCCGTACTTGGAGTTGGAATGTGGAGTTGTTCGGTTAAGTCTTTTATTCCAGAATCAATTCATAAAATTGGTTTAATTTTGATTCCCTTAACGGTTCTTGTTACTGTAGTAATTCTTAAGCCACCTATTGATATTTATGGGCAACATTCAGTTAAGGTGGTAGAATTAGGAAAACCATTTCCGCAAAACTTTTCTGATAACTCAATTGCGGAGGAATGGTATGAAGGGGAGAAGCTACTAGTTTTTGTAAGTGCGGGATGTAAGTATTGCAAGCAAGTCGTTGCGAAAATGAATGTTCTTTATAATAAACCAGAAGATAAGAGTCGAGTCCTCGTAGTTTTTGCGAAAATTCCGCAAGAGTCGATTGATTCATTTTTTGAAGCTACGGGAGGAGCGTTTAACTATACGAGAATCGAAAAGGATGAATTCTTGCAAACTACAAAAGGACGGTTTCCACAGATGTTTTATTTGTCGAATGGAAATGTAAAAGAGAATATAGGACAAATGGAATTTTTCGATCAGCAAGTTCATTTCTAAACAATTGAATAGGGACGAATATTGTTTTTTGACTAGGAAAAGTTGTATTTGTCTAATGTTTTGTGGAAATTACCAACAAACAGAATTAAAACTTTAAACATAAATAGAACCATGAAAAAAATAGTTATTGGAGCTGTAGTTCTTTCAGCGTTTGCGTTTGCATCTTGTAAAAAAACATATACTTGTGAGTGTATTACTTCTTCAACAATTTTAGGAGTTACTACTACTAGTACAGCCAGTACGGATATTACAGATTCAAAAAGTAATGCAACTACAGAGTGCGATAAAGGCGATGCTTATGTAGATTTAGCAGGCGTTTCTACAACTGAAGTTGAATGCGAATTGAAATAAATTAGACATTAGTCTATTAAGATAAAAGAGATTGCTTAACTGTTAGGTAATCTCTTTTTTATTTAGTTAAAAGTTATGATAAAAATGAAATTAATTGGTGCACTGATAAGCATAGTGGTTTTTAGCTTAACCTCATGTACGAAAGAATATACTTGTACCTGCACATATGAAGATGCTTCAACTGGAGGAACTATAACTGAAATATATGAATACGGTGAAGTGGATTTAGACGTAGCTGAGAAATCCTGTCAGGATAGCGAAGAAATCTGGAAGTTTTCGGATCCAAATGCAAGCTGTACATTGTAATTTATAAAAAAAAAGGTCTTAGAATAACTCTAAGACCTTTTTTTACGTTCAATACCTAAATTTAATATTCAATTTTATCTTCTTTAGAAGCCCATTCTTTAAACGCTTCTAGTGCTTCGTCTCTAAGCATTTGTTCCATAGGGAGCTTTCTTTTGTCAATGTTGACCTCTAATTCCTTATAGATAAAATCATCATCGAAATTGATTTCAGCTGCATCCTTTTTAGTATTAGCATAGTATACTTTCTTGGGGCGTGCCCAGTATATAGCTCCTAAACACATAGGACAAGGTTCACAACTGGTATAAAGTTCACAATCATCTAGCTGAAATGTACCTAAAGCTTTGCAAGCTTCACGGATTGCAACTACCTCAGCATGGGCAGTAGGGTCGTTACTTGAAGTAACTCTATTGTTTCCTCGTGCAATAATTTCTCCATCTTTAACCACAACAGCACCAAACGGTCCACCAAGTCCAGCTCTCATTCGTTCAAATGAAAGCTTTATGGCTTCACGCATAAATTCTTCCTTTTTGTTTTCCATTATTTATTCTCTATTCAATTCAATTAATTCCATCATCACAAAACCCATCTAAAATAATGGATGCAAAAGAAAATGGCAAGTAATTAAGTGTTTAACCAGCGCCATATTTTACCAAAGATTCCTTTAGCTTCAGGCATATCGTTGATTCGTTGCTGATATTCAGATACTTGTGCAGATTTTTTATTTTTAGCTTTTTTCTTTTGTGCAGCGGCATCTTTAGCATCCTGTATCTTGCTAAGATAATTTTGTCTGCGTCGTTCTTTAGCCTCCGCTTCTTCTTTTTGTTTTTTACGCTTAGCTTCTTTATCCAAACGCTTCTGACGTTGCTCGTGAGATTCTTTGCCTTTATTACGTTTGTTATTTCTATTTCTACCTCTTCCGTTGCTATTACGACGGTCGTGATATGATTTGGTTTTATTTTCGTCAGAAGATTCAGGAGAATCGGACTCAATTACACCGTCTGTAGAAGTTTCTTCGTCTTTGGGCTCTTCTATTTTAGGCTCAGGTAAATCTATTTTCCCAAGAACCTTAATTCCTTCAATAGAAACTTTTGGTGCGCGAATAACATCAGTATTTTCATCTAGCTCATAGAATTCACTATCAGGATCTGCACTAGTACTTATTTTCTCACCACGTTTTACCTGAATTACTTTTTTATTCTCAGTTTCAGTAAGTGGAGTAGGTGCAACTTCTATTGATTCTTTCGTTTCTTGTTTAACCTCCTCTTTTTCTTCAGTCTCTATTACTTCAGGTGTTTCACTTTCAGTTTCTTCTGAAGAAGTTTCTACTTGCGAATTAACCTCTTCGGATAACATATTATCTGGTACATCAGATTGGGCTACCATTTCAGTAAGTTTTTCCTCACTATCATTAGAAGTTGTTTCCGGTTCTTCTTTGAACTGATCGGCTAACCATTCAATATGTTCATCATTAAGTTTGGTGTTCAAATCTGAGTCTAACTCGATTTTGAAATGATCTTCTACCATTTCTTTCACCTTTTTCGTAGGTATATCCAGTTTTCTGGAAATTTGTCCTAATCTCATTGTTTATTGTTATGTATCTTGTTATAGATAAAGATTAAACCGCTACTTCAGCTTTAATATGTGGGTGGAATTCGTATCCTTCAATACTAATGTCCTCATATTTAAAGTCAAATATATTTTTTACTTCAGGATTCAATTTAAGAGTAGGTAATTCGAATTCCTTTCTGGACAATTGAATGTTTGCTTGTTCTATATGGTTAGAATATAGATGAGCATCTCCAAGTGTATGCACAAATTCTCCCACCTCAAGATCACAAACTTGAGCAATCATGTGAACTAGTAGGGCATAGGAAGCAATATTAAATGGTACACCCAAAAATACATCGGCACTTCTTTGATACAGTTGACAAGAAAGTTTGTTATCAGCTACATAAAATTGAAAGAACGCATGACACGGAGGTAGAGCCATTTCCTCTATCTCTGCTACATTCCATGCACTCACAATTAATCTTCTAGAATTTGGATTGTTTTTGATTTGGTCAATTACTTGAGTGATTTGGTCCACTGTCTTGTTATTCGCACCTTGCCATGATCTCCATTGAGCTCCATATACTCTTCCAAGGTTTCCATTTTCATCAGCCCACTCGTCCCAAATACTAACTCCATTGTCCTTTAGGTATTTAATATTTGTTTCGCCTTTAAGAAACCACAATAATTCATGAAATATAGATCTTGTATGCAATTTTTTTGTGGTAATCATAGGAAAGCCTTCTTGCAAATCAAATCGCATCTGATGTCCAAAAACACTTATAGTGCCTGTTCCAGTTCGGTCTCCTTTTTGAACACCATGGTCCAAAATGTGCTGCATTAAATCGTGGTATTGTTTCATAGTAAAATTGAGCCTCAATTAAATTGCCAATAATCCCACAAAAATAATAGGAAAGTTTTCAAAACAGGTACGGAAGTACCTCTTTTTAAAGATAATTACTAAAAGACTAACAATTGTTAGGGTAAGGTAATAAGGATTACTTCAGGAATTTAGAACAAGGAAGTGTTTTTCTTGTTCTAACATTATGCTTTTTAACTTGTAATCTGCTCCGCGTAAAAATAATCCATTCATATGTCATAGAAATTTCATGAACCGCTACACCATTACCTCTTAGTCTGTTCATTGAAAAATCGTAGCTGTAAGCAAAAGCAAATTTTTCTACATGAAACCCAACCAGACCTACAACCGACTCGTTTGGTTGCTCTTTACTTCCCAAAGGAATTCCTCTGTACCAAATACCAGCAACTGCAGGTTCAAAAATGAAATAGGTTCCAATATCAAATTGGGAAAAGTCACCTTGGTTTTTATAATTGAAAATACCAACTACAGATTTCTCCTTAGTAGGAGTGTACGTTAATGTTGCGTGCTCAAAAGCAATTCTAAAACCACCTTGTGCGGAAAACTTACGGTTTAATGGTTCATTGAAATTGTTGATTCCAACATCTGGCTTAGGAATATGATGCATGGAGGCACCAATAAACATGTTTTTACCATAAAGTAATAGTCCTGCACCAACATCGAAATAGGATGTTCTTCTCTGCTCTAGTGTTTCAGAAGATACATCTGTAATTAGTCCTTGAGAAGAGTATTGATCTCCAAAGTCTAAACGACTATAGTCGATTCCTCTTCCTCCATAGGCCAATTGAAGTCCAGTATTTATCGCAAATTCCTCTCCTAAATTGATGGTGTAAGCACCTGTTCCACTGAATTCAGTATTTCTAAGACGACCATATCCTTCTGATTGTGTCATTATCAAGGCACCTGCACTTATGTTGCTCTTAGTCCCAAAATAATGATCTCCGTAAAGAATTGAAGAAGTAAAAGCTTTACCAACTGCACCCCATTGATTACGGTAGTCTAAACCTACTCGAGTGTCATCACCTAATCCAGTAAAAGCTGGATTTAGAAATGTTGGTACCGCGTAATATTGAGAAATTTGAATGTCTTGAGCACTCAAGTTCCCAGCTACGAAAAGCGATACTATGATGAATGTTATATTTTTGATCAACTTTAACATTTTTCTATGATCTGATCATTAAATTTCTTTTCTAATAAAGTACGGTTACGTTTCCTACCAGTGTTCCCGATTCTAATTTGCCGTTGCGCCATCCACCGTAGAATATTTTATATGCAAAAGCCCCAGTTTGTACAGGCTTACCTTGATAGGTTCCGTCCCAGAACTCATTGATATCATTAGTAGTAAACATTAATTCACCCCATTGATTGTAAATGAATATTTCAAAATCAAGAATGTTTTCATGGAATACTTCTAATTTGTCGTTTAGTGCATCTCCGTTAGGTGTAAACGCCTTTGGAATGTAAATGTTAGGTTCTTGGTTAGGGCAATCATCTGATACCGTTATTGTATCTGAGTAAACACAACCACTGTCGGTAGTTACCGTCACCCAATAAGTACCATAATCTAAGATTTCATAGGTTCCTGCCACATCTCCATCTTGCCATAAGAATTCGACATAAATATTGTTGGTATCTTTAGTTAAGTCAATGAATAGGGTAGTGTCGAACCTTAGACACATAACCGTATCTCCACCTAATGAGAACTCAAACGAATTAGGTTGTTCTATTTCAAAAGTGTCCAATTCGGACAAGCAAGAACTATTACTTACTTCTCTAACATAGGCAACATAGTTACCAGCAGGTATGCTATCAAAATTACCAGTGTTATTAGAATCTATATAGCTTAGTGAAGAATCAATTGAGCGAATGTAATAATCGAAAAAACCACCTTCACTGATACTAACAAAGGCTTCCCCAGTAGTATAACCAAAACACTTGACTCTTACCGAGCTATCTACTGTAGCAAATATTGTATCTGGCGCCGAAATATCAAATGTATTACTTGAATCGGTACATCCATTGTTATCTCTGACTGTTAGCGTATATGTTCCAGCCATTAAACTATCAAAACTATTCTCGGTTTGATAAGTTACACCATTATCAACAGAGAATTCAAGTCCACCTGAACCTCCAATGACATTTAGTCTTACCGAACCATCGCTTGCATAGCTACATGTAGTAGGCTCAGGAAGTACTGATAAAATATTAATGCCTTGTGGCTGTGCTATTGTAATATCCAAAGGAGTTACATTGCAATTACCAGAATCTATTACACGAACAGTATAATCTCCTGCACTTAGATTTGTAAATACATTAGAAGTATCTGTATACGTAGCGCCACCGTCAATCGAATACCTTAGTGGTACATTACTTCCTGTGGCGTCGATAGTAATTGTACCATCATTTGATTCAAAACATGTGAGATCAGTTCCTGTTGCAGTATTCAGTGAGATGTCGGTTGGTTGAGTTACGGTTCTAGAACTTAACTTAGTAACACAGAATCTTGAATCTCTTACCCAAATAGGGTAAACCCCAACACCTAAATTATTAAAGATCGAATCTGGAGTCCAAATGAATCCTCCTGTAATAGTATAAGTATAAGGAGCTGTACCTCCTGAAGGAGAAATACTAATCACCGCATCGTCCATATCGCAAGTGGATTTTAATGATCCACCGGTAGCAGCAGTTAATTCCGCAGGTTCACCAACATCTATGGAATCCCTTACAACACAAATAGCACCATTTCCTAGAGGAGGAGTAACTTCTACGTAATAACGTCCAGCAGATAAATTATCCATTGAAGAACTATTGGCTCCAGCGATTGCCGAATTAGTATTGTCGAACCACTGGTATGTGAATGGTCCAGTGGCACCAGTAACATTTACAGAGACTTTACCATCATTGTCCGCAAAACATGTAATAGAATCTGCAGACATGTTAGTAGTCGGATTTGCAGGGTTTACAAGAATAACACTACCTACTCGTTTGATACAACCATTGGCTGGGTCTACATCATAAACGGAATCTTTAACCCAAACTTGGTAAACACCTGAGGTTAACGCAGTATATGTAAAGGTGCTAGAAAATGATACTTGATTATTGATAGAATACATCAATGGACCATTACCACCTGCCGCATTAATGGTAATAGCTCCGTCATTGGTCATTCCACAACTTATTTCTGTGGTGTCCAAACTGGTAACTAAAGGGGCAGTTGCTCCAACAATAAAACTTCCTAATGCTTTAGGTGTACATCCACTAGCATCTCTAACTACCACAGTATATGTATTAGGGGGCAGATTGCTAAAAACGCTTCCAGATTGAAAGCTACTTCCATTATTGATAGAATATTGTAAAGCTCCTTGTCCACCAGTGGCAGTAATAGTAATGGTTCCATCATTACCAGCACAAGTTTCATCCGTTGCTACAGCAGAAGCAATTATAGTATCTGGATTGTGAATTGTAGCAACTCCAACGGTGGTACAGATTCTATATGCCACTTGAGGGTCTGTTTTTTGAGAAGTAATTATGAAATCATCTATGCTAAAAGGAGGCTGTGTGCCCATTGCACTTGGACTATTTACCCATGTGAATTTAACCATTACTCCAGGGCTATTGTCAAAAGCACGATCAAGATTGTCTGTGGTTACAGTTGTACTTTGCCAACCAGAAGATGCGGGAACGTTCTTGAACTCATCATTACCAGCACCAGTGATCAAATTCCATGTAGCTCCTGTATCAAGACTATACCAAACCTGTCCGAAAGCATCATTCGTATCACCACCAGAAATCCAGTTAAACGACATTTGAACATTACTAAAACCAACAGTACTAAATAAAGGACTTATTGCTTCGGCATTTCCAGAGTCTCCTAAAATGTAAGAAGGATCACCTCCAGTTACTCCAATATGAAGATAGTTGCCACCTGAACCAATTCCCGCTGGAACTGAAGTTCCATACATGCTATTGATGTACCAGAGATTGCTGGTTCCAAAAGCTCCTGTATTCAAGTCCCAAGATGGTGAGCTGAAATCGTCTGCAAATACGGTATCTGTTTCAATAACGTTTGCATTTGCGCCAGGGCTATTAGAAGGAACCACCTGAACTTGATTATTATCTGCACATAGTTGACTAAACGTAGGATTGTTTCCTCCCAAGTATGCAACCGCTGAACTATTGTACCATTGATATGAATAAGGGGAGTAGGCTCCACTAGCAGTTGCTGTTGCAGCACCATCACATACTCCAAAACAAGAAGTTGTATCTCGAGTAATATTTACATTCACAACAGGAATTAAGGGGATGTCAAAACTAAAGTCTTTACCTAATGTTTCGCATCCTAACGAATCCATTATGGCCACTTTATAGGCTGTTGTAGAGTTTAGGTTTAAGAAAATACTGTCTGTTTGATAGCTGGTTCCGCCATTAATCGAAAATTGATAAGGAGGAGTTCCACCTAATCCTGTGATTTTTATTGCTCCATCAGCTGTGCCTCCACAACTAATCGGTGTAATACTGTCTATAGGAAGAAGTGGTAACGGTTGAGCAATTGTAAATGCAGATCCTGTAGCTGGGCAGTTTTTGTTATCAAGGATCATTACCTGATAATTACCAGTATCCACAGATAGTGTAGATGATGAAGAGTAGGTAGCTCCATTATCCACGGAATATTGGTAAGGCATGTTACCTCCTGTTACATTTATTATGATTTGTCCATCAGTACTATCATGACATTGTACATTAACTGAGCTGTCACTGATAATGATACTGTCTGGTTGTAATACGTGAATAGTATCCGTTTGCATTACTCCCAAGTTGTCGGTAACATCTATTATATAACTTGAGGCAGAAACACCTGGCAATACACTCGGTAAGGGTATATTGTTAAAAGTGACAATGCTTGCTCCTGTACTATCTTTCCAAGTAATGGTATATGGAGCAGTTCCTGTTGTAGATAAAATCCTTGCTGTACCATCTGATCCACCATGACAAGTGACAGAGTCCGCCGATGTGACCAGATTTAATTGAGCAAACACGTTGTTTGCTAGTAATAATACAAGTACCGATAAGGCAATTCTTGTAACTATTCTCATGTGCGTTTTACTTTCCTATTAACATCCAAATGTACGAAATATATTCCTTATATACCAATTTATAATCTGAAGGGGCGTAAAGCTATACTTATAAACTGGTATAAATTAGACCAACGACACTTATTCGACGTTGAACTCTACTAATTCCCAGATGTATTTTGTACCATTATCTATAATTTCTCGTCCAATACAAGAATAAATACTGTCTTCGGCAAAACAATAGTCGTAGTTGTGGTATTCTTTGCGAATTAATCCAATTTCCGCGCCATAATATTCTGAATGACTATAATTAGCTAAAGCAGTGGAATCTTCGCAGTAAATTACTTCAAGAACGTCATTGTAGTTGGTGCTATCGATCTCTATGTCTGTAATTTGATCGTAATATGCTAATTCACATCTTATGCTGTCGGAGTCTAACTCATTGTAAATGTTTGGATCCCAGTTTTTGTCCCTATACACAGGAAAGTCCAATTTTACGTAAGCAATATTGTTTTCCGTTTTTATGAATTGATTATTACGCATTCTACAAGTCCAAATGGAATCTAAAGTCCAGTCATCTAAATTAGTAGGTCTTTTGTACCTTCTAAGTTCAATATATTCCTCCCCAGAGATGTTTGTATCTAAGGCAAATAATTCTTCCTTAATTTGATAATACGAAGTATCTGAATAAGTTTCTGAAACAAATAGACTGTCGTTAGTGAATTCATAACCACCAAAAAAGTTATAAGCGGAAACATTATATACCCAATAGTTACCAATGGATAATGGCATATATTCCTGGCCGCTTAACGTATCTGGTTCATCGTCTTTTGTACAAGAGGGTAAAAGGCCACTTAACACTACAAGAATGACTACCGTAGTAGCCCCAATAAATTTTCTAATAAATCCGTATTCTGATTTAGTCATACATAAAACTATTTAGAATCCATCCTCCGCCAATTACGTCGTCCCCTTCATAGAAAACAGCAGCCTGACCAGGAGCAATGGATTTAACGCCCACGTCAAACTTAACGAATAGATTGTCATCTTGTTGTGTTATTAAACAATCGGTTCCAGGGTCATGGTGACGGACTTGAGTATTGGAAACAAAGTTTTTAGTAGGTATAAGATCATATTTCTGCATATTAAGCTTATTTAGGGTCATACCATTACGATGCAATTTACTTTCATCTCCAATAACTACTTCATTACTATCTTTTCGGATTTCAACTACGTAAGCAGGATAACCCAAAGCAATACCTAGGCCTTTTCGTTGACCGATAGTATAGTAGGGGTAGCCCCTATGTTTACCGATTAATTCACCTTCTTCAGTTACAAAGTTACCTTCTTTCACTTTTGAGGCTATGTCAGGAACTCTGCGGTCAAGGAAGGATCGATAATCATTGTCTGGGATAAAACAAATCTCATAGGATTCAGATTTTTTTGTTAATTCATCAAATCCTTTTTGTGTGGCAATTTCCCTTATTTCAGTTTTATGTAACCCACCAAGAGGTAATATGGTTCTTGAAAGACTTTGTTGAGAAATTCCCCAAAGTACATAGGATTGATCTTTAAGAACATCTACACCTTTTGAAACGAAAAATCTTCCGTTATCCTGATTTTGATTCATTTTTGCATAATGTCCTGTAGCAATAAAATCACATCCTAATTGATCGGCACGTCTTAATAATGCATCCCATTTTATATGTGTATTACACATTACACAAGGATTAGGAGTTCTACCAGCCATGTATTCGTCGGTGAAATAGTCAATAACACTATCTCCAAACTCTTCTCTTATATCTATTATATAATGTGGAAAACCTAATGATACAGCCATGTTTCGGGCATCATTAATGGAATCAAGAGAGCAGCACCCAGTTTCCTTAGAAGATCCTCCAGAAGATTGATAATCCCATGTTTTCATAGTCATACCTATTACTTCGTAGCCTTGCTCATGAAGCATAAGTGCAGTTACCGAGCTATCAATTCCTCCGCTCATTGCAACCAAAACCCTTCCGTGTTTACTCATTACTAATTTTTAATATAGGTTGTTATTACCTTCAATCTTGATTAAGACGCAAAGATAATAGATATATGGTTAGAATAAACGTGTTTGAACAACATATGGTTCTTGAGATGGCGTATTTATTTAGAAATAGAACAAATTCAATTATTACGCTGCAAAATCAAATAATAAATTATTTTTGTGGACGCAGTTATTAAGCGGCATAGTTAGTTGTGTAACTGCATGATTCAGAACCAAAAAGTAATTATTCAAGTTATGAGTTTATTCGAGAAGCACGAAGAATTAATAAATAGGGCTATTTCAGCCAACAAGGAAAGAACGTTTTATGCTGCATTTCCAGAGCATCCATCACCTAAAATATATGGAGAAACAGCTGATAAGGATGGACAGGTTGCGTTTAAGAAGCATTTGAATTCTAAATTTGATGAGCTTTTACAAACAGGAGAGCAAGGATGGATAGGGTCTGAAGAGTCCCCATATCTTGGTTCAGCGTTAGGAACTACATATCCATCGTTTTCAGTAAATCAATTAACAGAAAATGGAGATAAGGCATTTCATGCTTGGAGAAAAGTAAGTCCAGCTGAAAGAGCAGGGATTCTTACTGAATCTTTGATGCGGGTTAAAGAACGCTTTTTTGAATTGGCGTATTCTACTATGCATACAACAGGTCAAGGATATATGATGGCATTTCAAGCATCAGGTCCTCATGCCTGTGATCGTGCACTTGAAGCAATTTCTATGGGATATGAAGAACTTACTCGTGTGCCAGAGAAAGTAGTTTGGGATAAACCAATGGGGAAATTTAATGTAGTTTTGGACAAAGAATGGGTTGCTGTACCAAAAGGAGTAAGCTTAGCTATTGGATGTTCTACTTTCCCAACTTGGAATACGGTGCCAGGAGTGTATGCTAGTTTAATTACTGGTAATCCTGTTATTGTGAAGCCACACCCAGGAGCGATATTGCCAATTGCTTTAGTTGTTGCAGAATTACAAAATGTATTGAAGGAGCAAAATATTGATGTAAACGTATGTCAATTGGCAGCAGATACGCACGATAATCAGATTACTAAAGAACTTGCGGAACACACTAATGTAAAGATGATAGACTTTACGGGTAACTCTGTGTTTGGTTCATATTTAGAGAAACTTGATGGGAAAACTGTTTTCACTGAAAAAACGGGAGTTAATTCTATTATTCTTGATTCTTGTGATAACCTTGATAAGGCACTAGGTAATATAGCCTTTTCGGTAGCTTTGTATTCTGGTCAGATGTGTACTGCACCTCAAAATTTCTTTATTCCAGAATCTGGTGTGAAAACTCCAGATGGTGTAGTTAGCTTCGATGATGTTGTTGCTAAATTCAATGAACAAATCACAGGTTTAGTTAATAATCCTAAAGCTGGTCCATTTGTATTGGGAGCAATTCAGAATCCATTGACAAAAGAAAGAACTCAAGAAGCAAGTAAACTAGGGGAGACAGTATTGGAACCAGGGGTAATTGAGAACCCAATGTTTGGAGATGCTCGAATTTGTACACCAACGGTACTAACCACCGATTCGAAAAATATAGATTCATTTAGCGAAGAGTTGTTTGGCCCAATCGCTATGATGATTAAAACTAAGGATACGGATGAGTCGATCCAATTAGCTAGTAAATTGGCAAGTGAATATGGAGCTATTTCATGTGGAGCTTACACTACCGATGCTAATACTAAGGAGAAAATTAAGGATGCCATGTCATTATCGTATACACCAGTGTCGTTCAATTTGACAGGTGCAATTTATGTGAATCAGAATGCGGCATTCTCCGATTTTCATGTTACAGGAGGTAATCCAGCAGGAAACGCTTCTTTTACGAATAGTGAGTATGTATCCAAGAGATTTGTTTGGGTTGGATTCAGGGAGCCTTCTAAAGGCTAAATAAAGGCGTTAAAAATTGATTGTTAAGTTTTTTGTAATTAATTTTGCGCTGTTTTTTGTAAAACTAAATATTTAAAATCTTGGATATTTTTGAGAAAATAAAATCGAACAGGGGTCCACTTGGAGTGTATTCCAAGTATGCGGAAGGTTATTTCATGTTTCCAAAATTGGAAGGTGAGATTAAACCTTGGATGACCTTTAGAGGGAAAGAGGTGTTAACCTGGAGCTTAAATAACTACCTTGGGTTAGCGAACCATCCTGATATAAGAAAGGCAGATGCAGACGGAGCTGCAGAGTGGGGATTAGCTACTCCTATGGGAGCTAGAATGATGTCTGGTAACACAAGCCTTCATGAAAAGCTTGAAGACGAACTTGCAGAGTTTGTAGGTAAAGAAGAAGTTATCTTATTAAACTTCGGATATCAAGGAATGGTATCGGCGATAGACTGTCTTGTAGATCGTAAGGATGTTATTGTATATGATGCAGAATCACATGCTTGTATATTAGATGGTGTAAGACTTCATGCTGGAAAACGTTTTGTGTTTAAGCACAATGACATGGAAAGCTTAGAGAAGCAGTTGAATCATGCTAAGAAACTTACTGAAAAAACTGGTGGTGGTATATTAGTTATTACTGAAGGTGTATTTGGTATGTCCGGTAATATGGGAGACCTTAAAGGTGTGGTTGAGTTAAAGAAGAAGTTTGATTTCAGACTTTTTGTTGACGACGCTCACGGATTTGGAACCATGGGTGAAACAGGAGCAGGTTCAGGAGAGGAGCAAGGAGTTCAAGCAGAGATTGATGTTTACTTCTCTACTTTTGCCAAATCAATGGCAAGTATCGGAGCATTTATTGCTGCTAATGAAAATGTAATTGAGTACATGCGTTATAACATGCGTTCTCAAATTTTCGCGAAGTCACTTCCTATGCCTCTTGTAATTGGTGATTTGAAGAGATTGGAATTGTTGAAAAACAATCATGATCTTAGAAAGCACCTTTGGGATATCGTAAATGGATTACAATCTGGTTTGAAAGAAGCTGGATTTGACATTGGAACTACTACTTCACCAGTTACGCCAGTATTTTTATCTGGAGATCCAGCTGTTCAATGGTAATGTACCCAGTTGTTCCTAAGGATGTAATCATGTTAAGATTAATTCCTACGGCGTCTCATACCATGGAAGATGTAGAGTACACAATTAAGGCATTTAAAGAAGTAAAACAAAAGCTTGATTCAGGACAATATCAGGGTGCTTCTTTGGACGAAATTGTAGCAAAACATGTCGAAATGTAGCGTTAGACGCATTTTTAATAAATTTTATTTGTGCAATTAGTTTTAATTACTAACTTGCCTAAGAATTCTAATTTTAAACTTAATAAAAACTAAAAAAATGGAAAGATTTAATCAATTAAAGAGTTTAGTAATGGACGCTGAAGCTGATTTCGTTAAGTTTTATGACAAACAAAACAAAGCTGCAGGAACTCGTGTAAGAAAGACTATGCAAGATCTTAAAGTAATGGCTCAAGATATCAGAGGAGAGGTTCAAAACATGAAAAACAACGGTTAATTTCCGTTTTCTGATAAAAACTTTCAAACCAGCTAATTGCCACGGCAGTTAGCTGGTTTTTTGTTTATGTTGGTTTACTATATATTGAACCTGACTGGCAACAAAAGAAGGACAATAAAGAATCAAGCGAAAAACTTAGGGAGAAATAACATTTGAGTGCTTTATTGTTATTAGAGTTGAAACAAAAAAAATGCGGAATCCGAAACTGGAAATCTGAGAAGCCCATTCTAATGAATATTAAAGTGGTTTTCAGATTTCAATTTTCTTATTTACAATTAATTTATGAAATTATCCCCAGAAATTCGGATTGATCCACAATAAATGCCCTTCTTTCTAATTTAATAACCTTGACTATTCTTGGTCAACAATTACCAATTACTTTTCTCTCTCCCGCTTATAAAATCTTAAAGGCAGCAGACTCTAAAACGAGTAATGAAAGGATGTGTCTTGAGACATGGAATATATAAGATTGAAATTTGAAAAGAACTACGTGGTTTTAGGGCTTGAGTAGCTTTTAGACTTTCTATAAGAATAAAACCCAATAAGCTAGTAGCGCTACAGGAATTGCTATTAATCCTCTGCTAATTCTTCGTTTCCATCCTTTATATTTATTGAAAAGCGTTAGAATGATTAGTTCGGGAACCGCAAAAACAATGATTAGAAATAATATAAACTTGATTAATTCGGACACTGGGATAGTTACTCCACAATTACCAAATACTTTTTCTTCTTCCCAAAGTTTAGAATTGCATATTTGTCCTGAGCAAGTTCTAAATTGAACTCTGAGCTTTCATCAATTTTCTTATCATTAATTTTAAGAGCTCCTTCTTTAAGTTTACGTCGAGCTTCACCATTAGACTTGCAAATCAAATTATTGGTAGCTCCTGAAAAAAGGTGAGGGTAACCTTGAAGATTATTATACTCTTCTCTAGTCATTTCTATTTGAGTCGCTCCAGAAAAAGCTTCATATACCTCTTCAGGACTCAAAGTTCTTAATAGTTCTGAAGTGTCTTTACTGAAAAAGTTCTGAGTAGTCTCTAAAGCTTTTTGATATCCTTCTTCTCCATGCACCATAGTGGTAATTTGCTTAGCTAATTCCTTCTGAAGTTCTTTTGCTCCAGGATTTTCGTTATGCTTTGCAATTAATGCCTCCACGGTTGGCTGATCCAACAAAGTGAAAATCTTAATGTATGATTCCGCATCAGCATCCGAAGCCTTAATCCAGAATTGGTAAAAGTCGTATCCAGAGGTCTTTTCTGGATCTAACCAAACATTACCTTTTTCAGATTTACCAAATTTTGAACCATCAGCTTTCTTAATAAGTGGACAGGTCAAGGCAAATGCTTCACCTCCACCTTTTCGACGAATAAGTTCAGTTCCGGTTGTAATATTTCCCCACTGATCAGAACCACCCATTTGTAATTTACAACCTTTCTCCTTGTTCAAAACAAAGAAGTCGTAACCTTGCACCAACTGGTAAGCGAATTCAGTGTATGACATCCCAGTATCCATTCTGCTTTTAACAGAATCTTTGGACATCATATAATTGACAGTAATATGTTTACCTACATCCCTTATAAAATCAAGGAAACTCATGTTCTTAAACCAATCGTAATTGTTGGCCATTTCTGCACCTGTAGGCGAATCATCGAAATTCAAAAACATCTTTAGCTGCTTTTCAACTCCAGCAAGATTATGATTCAATTCTTCAACGGAAAGCAAATTTCGTTCTTCAGACTTGCCAGAAGGGTCACCTACCAAACCAGTGGCACCTCCAACTAGAGCAACAGGCTTATGTCCAGCTCGTTGCAAGTGCACTAACAGCATAATTGGAACTAAACTACCAACGTGTAGAGAATCCGCCGTTGGATCAAAACCAACATAACCTACAGTTCTTTCCTTATTAAGTTGTGCTTTAGTTTCTGGCATGATATCATGAATCATACCTCTCCAAGTCAATTCTTCAACTAGATCGAAATTAGGTTTAAAGCCGTTGTCAGTCCCGTTATTATTTGCCATCTCTGCGGTTTATGTATTGTGTTAATGTTCTTGAATTACAAAAGTTACGTCTACAATAGTAATTCAGGCGGCAAAGATAAAATCTTTTTAATCTATTCCATTCATTAATACGAGTCAATTTTTTAGTTTTGTCCTAATGGATAAGGACGTGCAACAAATCATAAAAGGGCTGAAGAAAAAATCATTTTCGCCTATATATTGGTTACAAGGGGAGGAGCCCTATTATATAGACCATGTTTCTGACTATATTGAGGAAAATGCCTTGCAAGAAGCAGAGAAAGGATTTAATCAAATTATTCTGTATGGTAAGGATGTGGATATGAACGGTGTTTTGCAAAATGCCCGTCGTTTTCCAATGATGTCAGAATATCAGGTTGTTATTGTAAAAGAGGCGCAAGAAATTACTGATCTAGGTAAAAGTTCTGGTCAGGAAGCTCTTAAAAAGTATGCTGAGAACCCAACCAAGAGCACAATTTTAGTGTTTAACTACAAGTACAAGAAACTCGATGCTCGTAAAGCTCATACAAAAGCTATTGCAAAATCTGGTATTGTGTATACCTCTTCTACGATTTGGGATAATCAACTTCTTCCATGGATAGATTCGTTTGTTAAACAAGAGGGATTATCAATTAATCCTAAAGCGAAAATGTTACTAGCCGAATCGATAGGTACCAACTTATCTAGAATGGCAAACGAAATTAAAAAGGTAGTAATAAACCTTAAGGATGGGGAAGAGATCAATGAAGATCATATTCAGAAGTACATAGGGATTAGTAAAGACTTCAATGTTTTTGAATTACAAAACGCGCTAGCTCGTAAAAATGCGTCAAAAGTATTCCGAATCATTAATTATTTTGGAGAAAACCCTAAGAGTCATCCATTAATCCCTGTTCTTGCTAATTTGTTTTCTTACTTTTCAAAGTTATTGATAGCTCAAGAACAGAAAATAAGAACGGAAAATGACGTTAAGAATAAGTTAGGCCTTCATTATTATGCTGCCAAAGATTTTATGCCTGCAATAAAAAACTATAACTACCGAAAAGCGTTAGACATTATAGATGCTTTACAGATTGCTGATTTGCAATCCAAAGGAATTGGTTTTCCTCCTATGAGTGAGAAGGAAATTTTGAAGGAATTAACATATCGAATTTTACACTAATCTCATCTTTCGCTAATTCGTTTTGTAAATGAATTTGAATCTCTTTTGAGAAGCTTTTCACTATATTTTAATTTTGGTAAATTTATAAGGCTGAAAATAAAATATTTTCGACGAAATGTTTTAGCCTAATTTCTTTGTATAGTACAATTGTATAAGGGTAAGTGTTGAAAATACACTTAAATGAATATTTTATTTGTACTTTTACAATAATATATTGATTTATGCGAGTTTTAATGCCGTTGACATAAGTTTCTTATGGTACTTTGTGGTTAAACCATAAAAGTATAAATGAATGACCTTTTTTTTCCAATTAATTTACGTTTGTGTTATTTAACCACCACATTAATAAGGTTTTATGTGTGTGTTGAGCTTTCTGTTATGTCTTTTGTTGAAACAAATTTTAAAGTGCAATTTTACTGCAGAGTATTGAAAAATAGATTTCGACGAACTGTTTTGGTTACCTCGTGAAAACATCTACTTTCGCGGCTGATTATTAAAATCAAATGTTTGTTTAACTAAATTATCGGTACTTTAAAATGGAACACAACTACAATTCCCAAAATTGGGTAGAGAAGGTGTTAAAAAAGTGCAAATGGTCGCTATTGACTGTTTTGATGCTTTTTACTACAGCTACTTTTGCTCAACAGATCACAGGTCCGGACTCGGCTTGCGTTGACGAAACTTCAATTTTTACATTTCCTGATGTAGGAGAACACTACTTCTGGAATGTTTCTAACGTGCACAATACCACCGTGCTTAACGACACTATGATTAGCGTTGAGTGGGGGAATGCACAAACGGAAACTATCACCGTATATTATCTCAATAACGTTGGTGATACTATTGGATCTGATGATCACGTAGTTGAGGTTAACCCTCTTCCAAATCCAGTAATTAACCCGCGTGTATTGCTTACTTGTGATAATGAATTGGGTGGATATATTATTATTGATGAACCCATAAAAGAACAAATAGATAAACTTAGGTTTTGTGATTACGCGTTTGTGGCTTGTGATTCTTCAATAGCTACTTATTTTACTCCGAATAACCCAGGAAGTACATATGAATGGCAAGTTTGGGGAGGTCAGATAATTGGAAGTAGTACTGCGGATTCAGTAGTTGTACAGTGGGACACACTAATTGGAGATAATGGGTACATGGTAATAACTGAAACTAATATTCATGGATGTGTTGAGAATGCAATTGCTTGTATAGAAATTGTTGAAAAACCAATTGCTAACTTTACCACTGACGATGTGTGTAGTGGAACTCCTGCTACATTTACCAATCTTTCTACAGGGGCTACTAGTTTTGGATTTGGTTCTCCGTTCTATTGGGATTTTGGAGATGGTAATGTGTCATTCGATGCAAATCCAACTCATTTGTACAGTACTCCAGGTACTTACACTGTAACACTTACGGTTTCAAATGAATGTAGCTGTGAAGATACATACCAAACTGTAATCACTGTTGATCCAAGTCCAGGTCCACAAATTGAATGTCCTTCTACCGTTTGTTCGGGAGACACTGCTTTCTATTGCGCTACTGCTGAAGGTTGTGCTCTGTACAATTGGAATGTAGTAGGAGGTACTGTGATTGGATCAACCAACGACTCATGCATTACTGTTATTTGGGGTGATGGATATAATGGACCAGGTATTCTTGAATTATTTGTTTCAGGATGTACAGATACAAGTTATTGTGATGATACTACTACAGTAGTTATTCCGATAGTACCAGATTCTGCCAACATTAGCGGTGATACTTTGGTATGTTACAATTCTACTACGAACTATTCTTTGCCATTTGAGTTTTTACCAGGAACTATATTTGACTGGTATACTACTGGAGGAGGTTCTACTTCCGGACCAGCTTATGGTTATGGAGTGACAGAAGTAAATGTGAGATGGTTGACAAATTTTTCTGCACCTAATCCATATGCGTATGATGCTGTAGTACATGTAAATTGGTATAACGAATTTCTTGGATGTGGAGGAACAGCTTCTATTCCTGTTCATGTAAGATTGAACGGTAGAATTAGAAATCAATCTACAATTTGTCAAGGAGATACAACTTTCCATGTTGGACAAGAGTCGAGATGGCCTTATCCTGGTGTTGATATGAATTGGGATGTAGGTGATGCAGGAACAATTATTGCTGGTCAAGGAAACGATACGGTTTGGGTAGTTTGGGATTCTGCAGGAACTCACCCAATTACTGCAACACCAGTTGATCCTTTAGCAATTTGTGATGATACTGTATATGGTTTTTACACGGTAAGAGAAATTCCGGAGCCAGTAGATTCTATTGACGGACCACTGTTTATTTGCCCAGGCGGAACTTTTACATATGAAGCATTTGATGTTCAACCATTAACTCAATTTGCATGGTACCCAAGTGGTGGTGAAACTGTACCGAGTTATTTAACCACTGGAAACCCAATGAATATTAAATGGGATCCAACAGGACCTTACTCATTAACGGTAATACGTCAAGGAACACAATACCCAAGATGTGAATCGGAACCAGTAACCATTGCAATCGATGTTTTGGCAAATGTAACCCCTGAAATAAACGGGCCTGATACAGTTTGTCTTAACGATACAGCATTTTATTCAACGATCTCTTCGATCGGAATTACAAATTACGTTTGGACAGTCGATGCAACTCATGGAACCATTGTAGATGGTCAAGGTTCTGACACTATTATGGTAGTTTGGAATGGTATTGAAGGGCAAGCAGATGTTACCGTAGACTTCTTACAATGTGGAACTCCTGATGGAACAACCATTACGGTTGAAGTGTTGAATGGTGCTGCACCTTTAATTACTTCTGATACATTGTGTCCTGATGAAACGGCTACATTGGTAGCAGGTATTGGTTATTCGTCATATATCTGGTCAACTCCTGATGGCTCGACAATTACTACTCCAGGTAATACATTAACAGTTGCCGATAGCGGTTGGTATTATCTTGATGTTGTTGATGCATCTTGTCCGGCTCAAGGTTCTTATTACCTTGATATGGCTCCAGATCCTATTGCGAGTATCTCTTCGCCAGATCCAAATTTATATTGTGCATTACCTATCAATACGACCTTGCACGCATTGGTTGGGCCAGGATATTCTTATCAGTGGTATGATGGATTATCAGCTGTACCAGGTCCAATTGGAACTGCTAATCCATTCACCGTTACTGATCCAGGTAGTTATAGAGTAATTGTTACAAACCTATTTGGTTGTGAAGAAATATCTAATGTAATAAGTGTAGATACCATCGATTGTGAAGATTGTGGAGACACTCCACTTACACTAGATGCATCTGCTATTGCACCAGTTTGTAATCCAGTAAACTTTACTTCTGTTGTAACAGGAGTAACAACTACGGTTAACTACAATTGGGATTTCGGAGATGGAAATGGAGGTTCAGGTGCTTCACCTACACACCTTTATGATCAAGCTGGTTACTATTACGTAGAAGTGAGTGCTGCTCAGCCAGAAGATACCTGTTCTGCATATGATACAGTAGTAGTCGCAGTTCCATTAGCGGCGGATTTTTCAGGTTTAGCAGAATGTGCTGGAACAGCTACCTGTTTTACTGATTTATCAACGCATATTACAGGAACGTCAATCACTAGTTGGTCGTGGGATTTTGGTGATTTAGGTTCACCAACGAATACTTCAATCTTGCAAAACCCATGTCATACGTATGATACTCCAGGTAATTATACCGTTTCCTTAACGGTTTCTAATGGATCGTGTTTAGCAACTTATGATACTATAATAACAATCTTAGGAGCTCCAACTCCTGCATTTGATTTTGATACAGTTGCATGTGTGAATAACCTTGTATTCTTCACTGATTTGTCAACACCTTCAGCTGATATAGCTAGTTGGATGTGGGATTTCGGAAACGGAAATACTTCGTCTGCACAAAATACATCTAACTCATATGGTGCTGTTGGGACTTATACAGTTTCCTTAACGGTGACTAATCTTTTAGGTTGTTCGGCAACTATTACGGATGATATTGTTGTATCTCCGTTACCATTAATTCAAGATACTATTGTTTATACTGGACCAACAACATTCTGTTATGGTGAATCTGTAGTTCTAACAGCGCCAGCAGGATCTGACTATGTTTGGTCTAATGGTGCAACTACACCACAAATCACGGTTTTTGAAACAGGTGTATATGGGGTAGAGTATGTAGGTACAGATGGTTGCGATAGAACTGCAACAGGTGTTGCTGTAAACGTGTTGCAGATTCCTACTAATCTTAGTGGTCCAGATCGTGTTTGTGAAGGTTCTAGAGTAAACATTATCTCTGGTTATAACGCTAATTACAGTTATGATTGGTATTTGAATGGAGCTCCATTGACTGGTTGGTCTGTTTTATCTATAGGTTATTACATTCGTAACAATAATGTAGATGCTGCTGATGATGGTTTGTATCAAGTTGTAATTACGGATAACTTAACAGGATGTGTAGATACGGCTGAACATTATTTAGCAATAGACACCTTACCGACTATTCCAAACATTACTTTGAATGATTCAATGTATGCATGTGTAGGTGATACTAGAGTATTAACTACCGATGCACAAGGTTATTTCTTCTGGAATACTGGACAACAAACTCAAAGCATTGAGGTAATTGTTGAACCAGGAGATAATTTGTATAATGTAACGGTGATAGATCCACTTACAGGATGTTCTGTAACCAGTAGCCCATTCTTCGGAGGAGGTTACATTTGGGGTGATCCATTGGCAGAAGATGGTGTTTTCATGGAAGGGTGTTACACTCAATGTGGACCAGATACATTGTCTTTCCCTGGAACAAATGATTATGATTATTACTGGTTGTTTAATGGCGATTCAGTAGGTGTTCCAAACCAAGATTTTATCGCGACACAAAGCGGGGAATATCAATTGGTATTTGTAAGTAATTACACAGATTGTAGAGATACTACAGGTGCGATGGATCTTACTTTAATCAATTGTTGTCCACTTGTAGCTGACTTTACTCCAGACAGTGTATGTATTGGAGAAGAGATGTGCTTTGGAACTACTGATACTACTGGAAGTATGTACTGGTGGGATTTAGGAGACATGACGATTTCTGTAAACGATTCATTATGTCATACCTATACTACTGCGGATACTTTTACGGTTAGTCATGTAGTGTACGATAGCGTATGTGCTTCAGACACTGCACAATATGATGTGATAGTTTATGCACAACCTCATGGTTCTATAGAGTTATTAGGTTGTAATCCATTCTGCGCCGATGACAGTGTTTACTTAACTGCTAACGGAATGTTCGAATGGATCGAGTGGGTACAATTTGACGGAAACAATTGGACTACAATTGGAATTGGAGATACATTAGCAGTAACTCAAGCAGGTACATATAATGCTATTCTTCATAATGGAGAATGTTCTGATTCTTGTTTAGCGATTACGTTAAGTCAGCAAGATTTACCAACTCCAACACTTAATGATACTATCATATGTGCTGGAGATTCAGTATTACTTGATGCTGGAGCTGGATACGATGCTTACTTATGGAGCACAGGTGACACTAGTCAAACTATTTGGGTTGGTGCTGGTCAGTACTGGGTAGAAGTAGGAGAGAAAGCAGCTTTCGGTTGTTGTACATGTTATGGACGTGATACAGTAGACGTAATTGAAGATTCAATTAACGTAATGATTAATGATACTTCTATCTGTGAAGGTGATACTATCGTTATATTCGCTACTGTAACTGGTGGTTATCCTAACTTCATTTATGATTGGAGCACAGGATCAACTATGAATTACACCAACGTAGATATGGCAGGTACAATTGTAGTTCATGTAACCGATTCTATTGGTTGTATGGATAGCGATACTGCAGAAGTAACTATTGACACTTTGCCAGTAGCTACAGTTGATCCATTTGATACTCTTTGTGCAACGGATACTATTTGCCTTGAGATCAATGATCAAACTACAATCGATGTTGTAGATGCAAATGGTGTGAGTCAGATTATTTCTTCGACGGCAGATGAAGTTTGCTTCGCTTTCGATGGTACAGGTGATTATACTTTAGTGCAAACAGTGAGCAACGCTTGTGGATCAGACACTGCAACAGGAGTAATTACTGCTGTGGAACCGGTTGATGCATGCATCAAGATTATTGGTCAAAATCCTTTCTGTGAGGGAGATACCGTATTATTAACGGTGGAAGATCCTTATGGATTAGTAAGTACGGTATACTGGGTAAACCAGGATGGAGACACTGTATTTGTAGGTGATACTATGATCGTTACTGAGCCTGGAACTTACATGGCTGAAATTCATGACGTATATGGATGTACCAACTCTTGTATGTGTATCATACTTGAGCAAACTGCTGCCCCTGTATTGGATCTTGATGATACAACTTATGTTTGTGCAGGTGATGAAGTAACCATTGCAGTAGGTGATACACTGGAAGATTACGTATGGACATTTGATGGAGACTTCTTGGCATACGGAGTTCATGAAGTTACCACTGACGAAGAAGGTACTT